>NZ_CDLUDY010000072.1:0-22562 GCF_975968855.1 Petrachloros mirabilis | reverse complement strand
CTGCCGCAAGATCTCACGACGACGATTCCTCAAATTGAAGGCGGAGACCCTGCAGTCGATGCATCTAATGTGCCACAGGGAGACTGGGCTGCTACGTCAATCACGATTACGATTTCGGAATAACAGCCGAAGACGCCACAAGGGAATTTCCAAGCGGGGTTAGTTTGAGGGCTACAACACCAATACAATATCGCCTAATTTGCATTTGGGCGAGCTGGGTACGACTGAACAGTTGCGGGTTTTTTCCGCTGGCGTCAATGCGGAGGGCTTAGTTTGATTAGCCGACGGTGCGAACGAAAAATAGGCTAAGACAACGTTGGACGAGCTATCCGCGCACGTCCTAACGCAACATAAAAAGAGCCAGCGGTATGCAATAAGAAAACGGAGAAGATTTAATTTAGGGGGTTTATCCGCAGGCATCAATTACAATAAGAAGATGATTAGCCTGATGTACGCGCGAAGTGTAGTTTGGTCGGGGCGAGAGGATTTGAACCTCCGACATCCTGCTCCCAAAGCAGGCGCGCTACCGGGCTGCGCTACGCCCCGACGTTTCTGGTCACTCAACTACCAACAGTTTGGTTTGTATTCTGCAACAAACTTCGGACTTGGGCAAATGCTTTTGCCCTGTGGCTGACGCGGTTCTTCTCCTCCGGTGACAGCTCGGCCAGAGTCTTTCCCGAATCTGGCACAAGGAACACCGGATCGTATCCGAATCCCTTCGAACCGCTCGGTTCTTCGGCGATCCTGCCTTCCAAGATCCCTTGAGCGATCTGTACGTCGCCTTCCGGTGATGCGATCGCTGCGACAGTGATGAATCTTGCCGTGCGTTGCTCCAATGATACGCCCTTGAGTTCTCGAAGAAGCTTGCGCCAATTATCTTCGTACGTCGCATGCTCGCCCGCATAGCGGGCCGCATACGCTCCTGGGCGACCGCCCAATGCGTCGACTTCCAAACCGGTGTCGTCCGCAACAGCAACCTTGCCGGTTGCCGCAGCCACTGATTTGGCCTTCTTGATCGCATTCGCCTGACACGTTTCACCATCCTCGACGACTTCAGGCACGTCGGGAAACTCGTCCATCGTTCGAATGCGAACGTTCAGACCGGATAGCAAGGCTGCCAGTTCATCCCGCTTGTGTCGATTTCGTGTTGCTAAAACCATCTCCAGCATCGCTAGTTATTCCAGTGCCCCGATCAAGTCACGTTGCAATGCTGTCAACGTCTGAATCGCTCCCCATCCTTGCGAAAGAAAACCATCCATGTCCTGTTTGGCGAAAGGTGTTCGCTCCGCTGTACCTTGAACTTCCACGAATTGGCCTTTCCCGGTCATCACCAAATTCATATCAACTTCCGCCGCCGAGTCTTCACTGTATGCGAGATCGACAAGGATTTCTCCTCCGACTTTTCCCACACTGATCGCAGCTAAATAATCCATCAGAGGACGTTTCTTGATCAAACCTCGTGTCTTGAGCGTGGTCAGCGCATCGGCCAATGCGATAAAAGATCCGGTAATCGAGGCCGTCCGCGTTCCTCCGTCCGCCTGAATCACATCGCAATCGATCCAGATCGACCGTTCTCCCAATTGGGACATATCCGTGACGGCCCGGAGGGCCCTGCCCACCAGCCGCTGTATCTCCAACGTCCGCCCCCCCTGCTTGCCCTTAACAGATTCGCGCGGGGAGCGCTCGTGCGTCGACCGGGGAAGCATGGAATACTCCGCCGTGACCCACCCAGTGCCCTTCCCCTTAAGAAAAGGGGGAACTTTTTCTTCGACAGATGCGGTGCAAATCACTTTAGTATCGCCCATTTCGATCAGCACAGACCCTTCCGCATGTTTGATAAAATTCCTGGTCACTTTAACCGGTCGAATCTGATCTTTTCGCCGTCCATCAGCCCGAAGAAACGCTGGTGCGCTCATTCTCCAATGCTCCTATCAAGTTAGTCGGCGCATTATAGTGAAGCGTTTGTTAAAGAGCAATGAAATGGCCGACTTGCCGCCGGTCCCCTCCAATTGATCTGTTCAAACTCGTGGCCATCTGCCCAAATCTGTACCCTCCACACCTCGGTATTTCTTTTTCATGAATTCGCTCGGGCCAACCCTGGCGGTTCGGCTGCCGGCAGCAATTAGAAAATAAAAGGGTTTTCACATCAAAAATGAGACAAGTGTTTTGTTCACCTTGCGATTCTTCCAAGCACGAAATCACAATTGATTGGCACAAAAGCTGCACGCCGTCTTACAGTTCCCTGGACATAAACAACACTCATGCTTCTCGACAACACCACGCACCGGACACAACCCACCCCAATTCGAAACGGTCCTTTCCCCATGACATTGCTACTTGATCGGCAAAGCCAGCAAGCATTACTGGATCTAAAACGGATCTTGATTGTTGATGATGAAGAATGCATCCGTCGCTTGCTCGGCTACATGCTTCGATCTCACGGATACGAAACCACCCTCGCATCCGATGCAAAAGAGGCACGTGGACATCTGGAAGATTCTCCATACGCGTTAGTGCTCTGCGACGTAAACATGCCGGGCGAATCCGGGATGGACCTCGTCCGGAGCATTTTGGGTCAGTACCCCAATACGGCAGCTATTATGGTTACGGGTTTGGACAGCCCGATTCTTGCCAATGCGGCGTTGGACATGGGGGCGTTCGGCTACATCATCAAACCGTTCGAATCCAATGAGGTTCTCATTAATGTAGCCAATGCTCTGCGACGACGCCGGCTGGAAATCGACAACCGCCTGCATCGCGAAAATCTGGAAGATGTGGTCAGGACACGAACGATGGCGTTACAGCAGGCCTTATCCTGGCTGGAACGCAGCGAGAAGGAGCTTCGGTTGTCGAGGGAAGAAACGATTCAACGGCTCGCCATCGCCGCGGAGTATCGCGACAGCGCGACCGCCCAACACATCCAGCGAATGAGCCAATATTGCGAACTCTTGGCCCGCCGATACGGTTTATCCGCGGAACAGTGCGACCTGATCCGTACAGCCAGCCCGATGCACGACATCGGGAAAATCGGCACGCCTGATCACGTCCTCCTCAAACCCGGAAAGTTCACTCAGGACGAATTCAACGTGATCTCTCAACATGCTGAAATCGGCTATCGCATTCTGGCTGGATCCGACGCGGAGATCCTCAACGTCGCTGCAACTATCGCCTTAACACATCATGAACGATGGGATGGGAGCGGGTATCCACGGAAATTGAAAGGGGAAGCAATTCCAATCGAAGGACGAATCGCATCAATTGCGGATGCCTTCGACGCTCTCACGACAGCGAGAGTGTACAAGCCGGCCTTTGAATTCGACCATGCCGTTGAACTCATGTCCAAACATCGAGGAGAGCACTTCGACCCTGAACTCCTGGATGTCTTCTTGGCCTCACTGAGTGACATCAAACATATCCACGAAAATTATGCGGACCGCCATCCTCCCGGATTTCCGCGTTTATAGTGCACATTTCATCTATTCATTGACAGCACTCCACCTCTCGCTATACTGCAGGCAATCGGATCGGTGCCGCTCCCTTTTCGCCATAACAGGAGTTGGAACGGTGGCGACGGAATAGAAAGGATTTCCAATCATGGCGAAGAAGACTCCAGCGATGAAGAAGTCCGGAATCACAAGGAACTGGCTCGCCTATCTCTGCGAGGCGCTTGTGACATCCGGCGTCATGCCGACCTGGGAAGCCGCCACATACCTCACTGAGAACCTGTTTGGTGAATTGCCGAATCCAAGACTACTCGGAACTACCAACGCGCACGAAGTGACAGCGCAATTTCTTCGCCGCCTCTACCAGCCGCTGATCGAAGCCGCCTCACGAGACGTTCTGCTTCCACACGGAGCCGTCGTCCATGTTTTCACCGACATCAGCCTAACCGGCAAATCGGCCGTCCTGGTAGTCTTGTTGCTTGAGAACGAGGGTCCCCAGCAGCTCCTGATGCTTGATGCCGTCAAGGCGTGGGACCTCGTCTTTCAAGATGCGGAAGCATTCAACCGGTGGGCGGAAGACCGATATCGGTTGGTCAAATCTTCACTGGTTGCGACGATCGGAAAACCTACCCGACAACCTCTGCTCGCCGAAGTCTCCTGATAAACCTCTCTGAGGACTCATCACGTTGGCTCATAGTTGAGATTGGGGGCAAGCCACCGCTCGATCACGGAAAGATCCATCCCCTTTCGACGAGCATAGTCTTTGACTTGATCCTTCCCGATTTTCCCCACGGCGAAATACCTCGCTTCAGGATGGGCAAAGTAGAAACCGCTTACAGATGCGGCGGGCAGCATTGCAAAGCTCTCCGTCAGTGTCATGCCGGCCCGCTTCTCCACCCGCAACACATCAAACAAGGTGCGTTTCTCGGTATGGTCCGGGCAAGCTGGATATCCGGGAGCGGGACGAATGCCTCTATACTTTTCACGGATGAGTTCTTCATTGGTCAGCGACTCATTTCTGCCGTATCCCCATTCCTCCCTGACCCGTTTATGGAGATACTCGGCAAAGGCCTCCGCTAATCGATCGGCCAAGGCCTTTGCCATAATCGAGTTATAGTCGTCATGATCCCTGTCGAATTGCCGGCATAGATCCTCCAGACCGATGCCCGCCGTCACGGCAAAGAGGCCGACGTGGTCCTGCCTTCCCGATCCCTTCGGCGCGACATAATCGGCCAAAGCAAGATTGGGCTGCCCATTCGGTTTTTCAGTTTGCTGCCGTAGCGTATGGATCGTCGTCAGCACATTGGTTCGCGTGCCGTCTGTATACAATTCAAGATCATCCCCTGAACTCGCAGCAGCATAGAAACCGTAGACCCCTTTGGCTTTCAACAGCCGTTCTTTCACGATTTGATCAAGCAAGTATGCCGCATCCTCAAACAGCTCCTTTGCCTTAGCCCCTGTGGTCGCATCATCGAAAATCGAAGGGTAACGCCCTTTCAACTCCCAGGTGTGAAAGAACGGAGACCAATCGATATAGCTGACGAGGTCGGTTAGAGGTTGGTCTTCGATCACTCGCGAGCCAATGAAGGCAGGGGTCGGCATGTCAATAGTGGCCCAGTCACAGGTGAACCGATTGGAACGAGCCTGCTCCAGTGACAGAACCGCCTTGCTGCCGCGTTCCTGATGGGCTTCGCGTACGTGTGCATACTCGGCACGGATCTGTCCGATGAATGCGGATTTCTGGCTGGGACTGACAAGGCTGCCGAGCACTCCGACCGCCCGTGAGGCGTCCAATACATGGATCACGCCCGCTCCATACGACGGAGCGATCTTCACAGCCGTGTGCGCCTTGCTCGTCGTCGCTCCTCCGATCAACAACGGCATCTCCAGGCCTTCGCGAGTCATCTCTTTGGCCACATGCACCATTTCATCAAGGGAGGGCGTAATCAAGCCACTGAGGCCGATTACGTCAACCTTGCGGTCCTTTGCCGTTGCAAGAATCGTTTCACAAGGCACCATGACGCCGAGATCGATCACATCGTAATTGTTACACCCCAACACGACACCTACGATATTCTTGCCGATATCGTGCACGTCACCCTTGACCGTAGCCAACAACACCTTTCCCTGCGATCGGTACTGTCCTAATCGTTTTTTTTCCTCCTCCATGAAGGGCATGAGGTAGGCTACTGCCTTCTTCATAACCCTTGCGCTTTTGACAACTTGAGGCAGAAACATTTTGCCGCTACCGAACAGGTCTCCGACGATATTCATGCCGGCCATCAAGGGACCTTCAATCACGGCAAGCGGCTTGGGATATTTCTGACGTGCTTCTTCGACATCCTGATCGATGTAGTCTGTAATGCCCTTGATGAGGGCATGAGACAAACGTTCTTCTACCGTTCCCTTTCTCCATTCGTTGTCCTTTGCCGCAACCTTTCCCTTTTGTTTGACCGTCTCGGCAAATGCCACCAGGCGTTCGGTCGCGTCGGGACGTCGATTCAGCAACACATCTTCCACCAGCTCAAGCAAATCCCTGGGAATCTCCTCGTACACCGCCAACTGTCCGGCATTGACGATACCCATGTCGAGCCCTGCTTTGATGGCATGGTACAAAAACGCCGCGTGCATCGCCTCCCGCACGACGTTGTTGCCACGAAACGAGAAGGAGATGTTACTGATGCCCCCGCTGACTTTGGCCCCGGGAAGATGCTGTTTGATCCACCGTGTAGCCTCAATAAAATACACGGCGTAGTTATTGTGCTCGTCGATCCCTGTCGCGACCGTCAGAACGTTCGGATCGAAAATGATGTCTTGTGGAGGAAAACCAATCTGCTCCGTCAAGATCCTGTAGGACCTGGCACAGATTTCCTTTTTCCTTTCCAAGGTATCCGCCTGCCCCTTTTCATCGAATGCCATAATAACGACGGCGGCGCCGTACCGTCTGATTAGTTTTGCCTGCTCAACGAATTTCCGCTCCCCTTCCTTGAGGCTGATACTGTTGACGACGGCCTTCCCTTGGATATTGCGAAGACCGGTTTCCAGAACCTCCCACTTCGAGCTATCGACCATGATAGGTACTTTGCAGATTTCAGGCTCCGATGCGACCAGTCGGAGAAATTTCTCCATGGCGGCTATGGAATCCAGCATGCCCTCGTCCATGTTAACGTCGATGATTTGAGCCCCTCCCTCCACCTGCTGACGCGCCACCGATAGGGCCGCTTCGTAATCACCCGCGAGGATGAGCTTCGCGAAGGCCGGAGATCCGGTCACGTTGGTCCTTTCACCGACGTTGATGAAGTTCGATTCGGGACGAATGGTGAGAGCTTCCAGCCCACTTAAACGCGTATAGGGTTCCACGCTCGGGATCTCCCGCGGCTTCAGTCCGCGCACCGTTTCAGCGATCAACTTGATATGGGCGGGGGTCGTTCCACAACAACCTCCGACAATGTTCAGCCAACCGTTCCCAGCCCATTCACGCAATTGAGGCGCAAGCGTATCGGGCGTCTCGGGAAAACCCGTCGGCAACAAAGGATTCGGCAGTCCTGCATTCGGGTGTGCACTGATATAGACTGGGGCGATGGAAGCCAGCTCCTCGATCAGAGGCCGCATTTCCTTTGGTCCTAAGGCGCAGTTCATTCCGACACTCAGCAGTGGCACGTGTGAGATGGAATTCCAGAAAGCTTCGACCGTTTGTCCTGTGACTCCTCTATTGCTTCCGGCCTGAATGAATGTGACAGAAGCCATAATGGGCACTCGCCGTCCGATCTCATCAAAAACCTGCTGAATGGCAAAGAAGGCTGCCTTGGCGTTAAGGGTGTCAAAAATCGTCTCGACGAGCAGAATGTCAGCACCTCCGTCGAGAAGACCGCGGACTTGCTCACTATACGCTCTGACTAATTCCTGAAAGGTTGTACCGCGGGCCGCAGGATTATTGACATCCGTTGAAATCGATGAAGTCTTTGTCGTGGGCCCGATGGCTCCAGCCACAAAACACTGGCGTCCTGATTGTTTTGATTGAACGGTTTGAACCGCCCGTTTGGCACATTCCGCACCGGCTTTAGATAATTCATACCCCAGAGACTCCATCTGATAGTCGCTCAAGGAAATCGCCTGGGAATTGAAGGTGTTGGTTTCGACAATATCAGCACCGGCCTCGAGGTACTGCAGATGAATATCTTCAATGATAGCCGGTTGCGTGATGTTTAAGAGATCATTGTGTCCCTTGAGGTCCCGCTTCCAATCCTTGAAGCGTTCTCCTCGAAAAGCCGCCTCATCCAGCTTCCGCTGCTGGATCATGGTCCCCATGGCCCCATCGAGGACCACGATACGATCCTGAAGTATAGACTCCAATAACTGCACGTTTATCACCTTCTCCAACTACCTCTGAGCGCAGATTGCGCCATCATACTGATAACTGTACCGACCGGCAACCAATCTTCCCTCTCGCGCCTTGACAGGCTAGGGAAGCGCCGATACGATGAGCTTGATTACGGAAACAGACAGTAGTCTTGTCTATGAACCGCCTGGCCGATCAAATTGTCCATTTTACCATGTCGGTGGCGATCTTCTGTTTTCTACCGGCAACAGTGGTTGCCGCTCCCTATTTTGAGGACGGGTTCTTAGGGCTCTCTCAAAATGAACTGCATGACAAGATCGGGATGCCACAGGCCGTCAGAGACCGCAAATCGGCATTGCGCGTCTTTACCTATTACGCCATCACAGACTGGGACAGATACTTCCGAAAACTTGTTTCACCGGAAAACGGTGAAGACGTCTATACGTTCACACGAGAGGGGATAGACATCCGTTACTCTTTCAGTTACGCCTTTGATCCCAACGACCACAACGAAGATCGCCCCCTCTTCGTCAGGCTCGTCGATATCGAATTTTCTCCACCAGTCCCAATCCAGCAGGTTCCGTCGCTCGTGCCCGAATTCAAACCGTCAGATGATCCATCGTCGCCTGCGTTTCGCTCGAATATTTGGATACTGCTGTTTAAAGGTGATCCTTCACCGGAAGCCCGATTCATAGTTCGAGAGAAAGGGAAAGACTCTCTCAATTGGACTCTCACGTATCAGCTGTTTTCGTTACAGGGACTACCCGATCCCCTCACAACAAAGGCCCTCATTGACCGTATGGAAATCGGGACGCAGAGCTTGGAGATCGTCAGACGCCGACAACGCCACACGCATGAGTCCATTCTGAATCCCTATTCAGCAGCATTCGCTCAACAGCAGACCGTTCCTCGTCAGGCAAAAACTAAGAAGATCCCCCTGCCACAGTATGCAGACTGATGGCGTTCGAAGGCATGGGGGACGTCGTTTTATTGGACGTGCTTGAGATGTTCCTGCTGTTTGTTCTGGATGTGAGATGCCTGTCCGCGAAGAATATCGAGGGGGCCGTCTTGGGAAAAGTAGATGAGGATGGGAGTTGTCAAGCCCAACATGACTAATCCCCAAAGTGAGAGAAAACGCATTACCTGGCTTCCACTCAGGAATCGGAGTGTCAGACAGAGAAGAAACAATGCCCCTGCCACCGTCAAGGCATGCGACTGATAATGAGTCATGCCCGGAAAATTGATCGTTGCGTTTCCAATTGATTGGACAGTTTGAAGCACACTACCACCTCGGGATGATTTTCCCTCCTGCTCTACCTTCACTACGTTGGCGCGATATTCGGCAGGAATACGATCATAATCATCAGTGATTACATTCGTGCCCTGATGGTCACGATAAGAATATAGTGATTTCGCCGAGACGGTACTCGCAGCGGTCAGCCCCAACAAACCGGCAAGCAGGAATCCGGCAAAAAACAGATAAATGCTCCCTCTGCATACCCCTTTTGCCCAAAAAGCGATCGGCATAATGATCTAGTATAGCCCATCGTCAGATCTCATTGATTCATCAGGATAAATCAGACGCCGACGCCTTGACGGCTTCCGGAGGGATTGTTACGATGCGCTGAAGCCGTGCGTATGGATAACACAACTCACATAACGTCTGACTCTAAGGAAACGCCGGACTCTGACGACTCGTTCATTCGCCAGAAACCGGTGCGGATAACGATTTATACAGGATTGGCTCTCTTCGCCATCTTGATGATCATTTGGCCCTTGATCGCGCAACTTCTCGATCCGAACTTTGAAAAACACATCGCTGAACATCGCGTCATGGTTGGCATGTCAAAAAACCAAGTACTACAAGCCTGGGGTGGTCCGCAGACGATCAACACCTCTTTTACCGACGAAGGAATCCGGCGGGAGGAATGGATTTTCGAAGATTGGGAAAGCCCGTCGGTCGTGAAACACCGTTACCTGTATTTTGAAGAAGGTACGTTGATCGGAGGTTGGTTTCAAGGATCAGGAGAACGCCTCCCGACAAAGGGTCCCTCCAATCCACACGTCCCTAAATCTCAGGGTTAGATCAGGCTTGCGCTTCCCCCCACACCTCCCGCATGTCGACCCGAAGACGATGAAGGATCTGTTCTGCCCGTATATAGTCCGATTCTTCCACCATGATATGTGAATTCAATCCCGGAACCCCGGGGTACAGGCTATTGATGTTGGCATGACAAATGACATATTCAATCCCGCTTCCTTCGAGCAGACTTTGCAACAGAGCCAACTCGCCGATTGTGTATGGCTCGGCCAAGCGGATCATTCCCATTGTCTCAACTCCCACTTCTCTGCCTTCCAGACACGAACCGATCCCTCCGTTGCAATTTCCAATGAACCCTCCTACACTCGATCAACATTCAAGGCGTTTCGGTAATTTGTACGCGCCGCTGCTGGCCAGGCCCTCCGGAGATCGTCAGCACGCGTTTCCATTCCCGAACCTGATAGACGGCCCACGCTGGCGACTGTCCCTTGTAAAAGGCATTGGGATCTTCACCGCTGACATTCAGATAAATGGGTTCGGTGAATCCTTCGTCGAGCACATAGTCGAGAAGACACTCCGTGACAAAACCTGATCCACGCAGAGTCACCTCGGCAAGCAATGAGAGAATGTCTTCTGGATTTTGAATCGTCAACGGCTTCATGATGCCTCTATAAGCTGATTGTAACGAGGCCCACTTTAGGAAGGCAACCCAGATGGCAAGACCGCTGACCAAGAGCCGCTTTCAAGAAGAGATACTCCGCATCAT
The DNA here is from genome assembly GCF_975968855.1 of Petrachloros mirabilis. Lineage (NCBI taxonomy): Bacteria > Bacillati > Cyanobacteriota > Cyanophyceae > Synechococcales > Petrachlorosaceae > Petrachloros > Petrachloros mirabilis. Next base: position 11,973 of record NZ_CDLUDY010000072.1, on the reverse strand, counting down.
GGATCGGAAACATCACTGGGCCTGGCCAACCTTCGTCAATGGATCCCTTACGCTCGACCAACTGAAGATCCATTTCGAGCAGGAATACGGCGTATACGTGAGAGATTTCCCTGTCCTGTTAGCCAGAATCCACGGGCAAAACCCTCCCCCGTCTGTACGGCGAATGCTGGCTGAAAACATCTACGAAGAGGATACAGGGGGGCTTTCCCTCGGGAAGTCTCACCCGGACCTGTTTCTTGCCATGATGAACGGGTTGGGATTGTCCACGAGAAGGTTTGAACGTGTCACCCTTTTACCTGCGGCGCGACGCTATCGCGCCTGCCTCGACCGCCTGTCGCGCCATAACGATTGGGTCGGCGGCGCCGCAGCGTTGACCGTGTTCGTCGAGGGAAGCATCAAGGATAGAAAAGAGTTGGCCGAACCATCCAAACCCAAGACCGCCGAAGAAATCGAATCTGTTATTCAGCAGCACAGTTTGGTGAAACATTACCGTGTGCCTCCCGACGCCATGGACCTTATTCGCGCCCATCAAATGGTCGAAGCGGGACATCGCCATGACGCCTACAATATGGTCGTGAATTACGCAACGTCACGCGGGCAGCAACGGGCGGTTCTCACCTGCCTGAAGACCTGTTTAACACTGTGGACTGCCTACCGTGATGCCGTCGCGAAAGCTTGCGGAATCAGGAAAGGATGAAGAACAGGCTGCTGATCGGACTAGTGATTCCCCTCTGTTTCGCATGCCATACCCCACCTTTTAGCAGCGCCGAGGTCACCGACGGCATGGTCCTTATCCCGGCAGGGGAATTCCTGATGGGAAGCTTCGACGACGGAATCACTTTCGACGACGAGCGTCCTCAGCGAAAGGTGTTTGTCAGCGCCTACTGGATTGACCGTTACGAAGTCACGAACGCCCAGTACAAACAATTTATCGACGCCACGGACCATCCGGCGCCTATTCATCTGAGGCCACAACTCACACTCTGGTTTCACAACACCCCGTTCCCAGGCAGCGAGGAGCATCCGGTCGTCAACGTAAACTGGAACGATGCTTTGGCCTACTGCAAGTGGCGAGGACGACGCTTGCCGTCGGAAGCAGAATGGGAAAAAGCAGCGCGAGGCATCGACAGCCGACGTTACCCTTGGGGCAATGAATGGGATTTCTCCAAAGCCAACAGCGCCAGTTATTGGGCAGGCCGCACGATCGAGTTCAAGGACCGAACGGAGTGGGAAGCCTTCTGGATGGCAGGCGAGGGAGCGCGCATATCACATGAGCGAGGACTCAAGGGCGAAGTGCTCACCATGCCGGTCGGCAGCTTTCCAGATGGTGCCAGTCCCTATGGCCTATTAGACATGGCAGGGAACGTATCCGAATGGGTGATGGACTGGTACGAACCCTACTCGTATCTCAACGCACCGCTGTCTGATCCTCAAGGCCCTAACGGACAACTCCTCAAGGTTGTTCGCGGTGGATCATGGCTTAAACCGGCAAGAAGCCTGCGGACCACCAACCGGGACTATGGGTATCCCTCAGAACCTGCCAGCGGTATCGGCTTCCGATGCGCCAAGGACCCGTTCTAGCTCAGGTGAACAGCACCTTTCCCAACGTGTCAATGTAAATAGGCACAGTAGTCTTTATGGCAGTGCGTTGGTGCGATTCAGGCGGCGTTCACGGCGGAAGAACCAAATCGATCCGCTCCACTCGCACGAACGGCATGATCAGACCCAGTCCCTCTTCATCGTGAGAAAAGTCGTAGACGAGCGATTCTTCCGGAACAAGCCGGCCTGTCATTACGACATCAATTTCAAAAGTTTGATTCTTTCCAAGTTCCCGCTGATATTGTTCCCGCTGAACGGCATCCAATGCCACAAGCAAATTCCCCGGTGTCTCTTCAGGCTTGAACCGTATCACCCCCCAGCGCGTCTTGATGAATTTTGGGCCCAATGCAACGGGAAAACCCCCTCTCTCTGAATCGTACCTGGACAATTCTCCGACCCACAAGAAGGATACAAGCCATGACAATGGAGGCCGGCCCGCTCGCTTTGCATCACGCTCCCTGTTCAATGCAAACAGCCGATCGTCGAGACCAGAATCTCCATGGCCATTCCCATACAAAGCACGCCAATCCGGTGGCTGGCCATCCAAGGCGATTAGGAACTCCTCTATCGTCTCGGGCTTCACCATGAGGCGGGCATCGACCGGGAGGATTGAGGTCAATCCACTCTTAGGAATCAGCCGGAGCGGGCCACTCGAACTGAGCCCGTTGCTGCTAACCGGAATGCCCACCAGAAGAAAAAGGAGAAAGATGAGAACAGACAGAAGCCTACACATAAATAACGAGTTACTCAGGAGCCCTGTCCAAAGCCTGTCGGAAAGCAGACTGCAACCCCGTCATAGCGGGATGGTCTTCCTTGATGACACCGATTTGTGCGAGTTCCGCCGTGCGCGGAGTGGGGTCGATTTGTCGCAGTGCTTGTTTGGTGAGTCCTGCGGTTCCGACGACTTTCTGATAGGTCGTCAGCCAGGATTCGACGATAGCCCGTAGGCCTACGTCATTTGCTTTCATGCGCCCAAGTCGAACTTGATCGAGCAGCTTGATGAGCGGATCGGATTGCGAGATGGCGGAAATCGCCCCTTTGAGCTGTTCGCCGGAATCCATTACCGCCACTCAGTTCATAGAACAGGCGCCCGGCCCTCGCGGATCGCCACAACTGCCGCAAGACCCGCCGCCACCGCCTGACGAAGCCCAAGGTTCAGTGGCGCCGACACCAAAAGCGGAAAACTGTTTTTCCAGCGCCGTCCCCGTGCATCTGGGACAAGTAGCCTGGGTCGACCCCTGGATGAGCTGTTCGAATCGATGATTGCATTCACGGCAGACATATTCGAATATAGGCATAATTCCACTCCTTCTTGAGGCCTCATTATAGAGGCGTCGAACGGCGCTTCGCAATGCGGGGGAGAATTCGATGTATCATGAAGAAAAGTCATTTACCCTGAAATTCAGCCTTGAAGCTGCCTTCCCTGACGATTACGACGGCGACGAAGACAGCCTGGCCTGGACACGGGAATGGGAGGCGCATATCAAGCCTCAAGTCCTGAAGCAGGTCTTTGAATCGCTCCGTCAACATCATGCCTGGTCGTCCCATATCCGTAACCGGGGGTTGTCGCCGACTGATGAAATCGAGATTGTCATGACTCGAGACTTCTCAAAACCCGTACCGTTTATTTTTCCATCATGACCGTTCCTATTGGACTGTACATCCATATTCCCTTCTGCCGATTGCGGTGCGACTTCTGCGCGTTCTATTTCGAAATCCACCGTGAACCAGCTGCCGAAAGCTTCCTCCGGTCGCTGACCACCGAGTTGCGGCTGCATGCCACGCAAGCTGACATCGCAGGGCGCACCGTTCAAACCCTCTATTTCGGAGGCGGAACACCCACGGCACTCAGAACCGCCCAACTGCTCCGCATTCTAGACGCGGTGCGTCAGTCGTATTCGCTGGCGACAGATTGTGAGATCACGGTCGAAGCCCATCCTGGGACAGTGACAGACCACGATCTGGATGTGTTGCTAAGCGCGGGAGTGAACCGGATAAGTTTCGGTGCGGAATCACTGCACGACGATGAACTGAAGCAGATTGGACGTCCCGGGACGAAGGAAGAAACTATCACCGCCGTCCATGCCGCTCGGAAAACAGGCTTTATTAACATTAATCTTGACCTGATGTATGGGCTGCCTGGGCAGTCGCTCAAGCATTGGGAAGAGACACTCCTTCAAAGCCTCCAACTGAGTCCATCACACGTGTCCTGTTATGCATTGACCATCGAAGAAGGCACTCCATATGCCCATGCCGTTCGGCATCAAAGGACCGAGCCCCCGGATGAAACGATGCAGATCGAGATGTTTCGCGCCGCCCAAAACATTCTGGCCAATTGGGGATTCGAGCATTACGAAATCTCCAACTATGCCAAACCAGGTTTCATCTGCAGGCACAACCAACTGTATTGGACGAACGGCGACTACCTGGGGCTAGGGCCAAGCGCGCAATCCTTTGTGCAGGGCGTCCGTTTCGGAAAAGTAGCCAACTTGACAGCCTATCACCATGCGCTCGCCGACGGCCGGCTTCCAATTCATGATCCGACGCGCCTGTCTCGAGAAGAACATCTCCGAGACGCCGTCATTTTCGGTCTTCGGCTCCTGAAAGGAGTTCCCACTTCCCTCCTCTTGGAACACGCGAGGAACTTCGGACGTCTTGAAACTTTGCACTTCCTCAAAGCAAAAGATTTGATTGAAGATGAGGGGGATCGAACCAGGTTGTCGGCACAGGGACAACTTCACGCCGACACAATCGCCGAGCAGTTGTATTGATCTCCGTGACGAGTTAATGCCGGATCATCAGATAGTGCAAACCCGCATCTGCTAAAATTCCTGCCCACGCCAGACCATTCAGCCATCTGAGTGCCGGGCTGGGCCCCTTCCAGTGGTGGAGGAGGGCTCCGAAAATGCACAGCTGCGTGAGAATCGAAAAAGGACGATGCAGGTTGGCTGATACCAATCCGCGCTCGCTGGCGATCGCTGAAGCTGCAGCCAAGAAATAGCAGACGAACGACCCGACTTGGAGCCACCTGGCACGCCCGTCAGTCCCGCCCCTCACAACGAGGACCAAGGCCCACGTCAAGGCAACGATGACAATCAAAAGGAGAAGAGGGAAAAGTGGCCACCAGACTTTGGCATCCAACATGGCGGGCGACTCTAACAAGGCCGTAGAGTGAGGTCAACGGCCAAACAATACCTCATGGGTGCCATTGACAAGTTCCCCAATGAGGGGCGAGACTAATAGCTGATTGAGGAGGCCTCATGCCCATCAACATGGACCCTGCAAAGAAGCACCGGCGAACCCCTCAGACCCCTTCCCCTCAACCACAGTCCGAGCATGAAGCTCGCCCCAGACAGTTTGGTGAAGAAACTGAAGAGGACAAAATCAAAGCCCTCGCCGATGCCGAGTGGAAGAACCTGTGGGATGCGACCGAAGTGATCGACATGGATCCGTTCTAAGAATTATCCGACCGCATACGGCCAGGAACATCACAGAAAGATTGCCTGCGAGCCATCAGGCAGGGAGAAAATAGAAGGCGATCGCCAGCATCGCATACACTCCGACCAGCATCACTCCCTCCATCCAGTTGGACTCTCCGTCCAGTGAAACAAATCCGACGGCCAAAACAGAGATCGTCACAGCAGCGACTTCGAACGGCGTAAAGATAAGGTCGAGGGGAGCCCCGAATAGGTAACTGGCAAACACCAAGATCGGCGCCACAAGAAGAGCAATCTGCAAGCTCGAGCCAACGGCAATTCCCAGCGCCAAATCCATCTTGTTCTTCATCGCCACCATGACCGCGGTCGAATGTTCTGCAGCGTTGCCGATAAGAGCCACGAGGATCACCCCGACAAACAGCTGGGTCAGCCCCAAAGTTTTGGACGCATGGTCGAGCGCCCCGACGAGCATTTCGCTCATAATCGCCACCAATCCGGTCACAACGGCCAGGACAATGAGGGATTGCGAGCGAGTCCACGGCTCCTCCCCTAGATCGGACGCATCGTGAAGATCTCCGGTAAATAGATGCTTGTGTGTCTTCAAGGAAAACACGAGACTTGTGACGTAAATGATGAATAATACAAGAGCGATCTCGAGGCTCAGCTCTCGTTCTATCGCGAGGCCACGGTCGGCCGCCGTATAATGAAACACTGCGGGGATAATCAGGCCGACCGCGGCTAGGAGCAGCAGACTTGCCCCCAATCCGGCCGCCGTCTGGTTGAATTTCTGTTTCTCGAATTTCAAGCCACCTGCGAGCATCGACAGGCCCAGGACCAGCAAGATGTTTCCTAAAATAGAACCGGTCAACGACGCTTTAACAACATCGTGCAACCCCTCGCGCAAGGCAATCAGCGCAATGATCAATTCAGCGGCATTCCCCAGCGAGGCGTTCAGCAGTCCGCCGATTCCAGCCCCGACATGAGCGGTCAGATGTTCGGTTGCCCGTCCCATTATTCCGGCAAGCGGGATAATGGCAAGCGCCGCGGATATGAAAACCAACAGCGGATCGGCCCCGATCAGCTCCACCACAATCGTCAGAGGCACGAAGACGAGCAGCACATCAAGCCAAGAGGTAAAAAGACTCTTCATGCGCGGAACGTTAGCATGACGACACACGCTTGTCGACGAAACAGCCTGAACCTAGATGTTCTCTTTTTCCACTTCGGTTCAAGCATCGCCGCGACACGAGGAGCGACCGACTCCGCTCACGATTCACGCCGGTCCGTTTCTCAAGTTCATAGGAACGTTCGTCACCTCGCGTTTGAGGGCCAGCCCTCGGTGCCGATTGACCTTGGTGTCAGAATTCGATAGCAATCGGGAGAAGAATCTCTGTTAAAATTGCAGTCCATGGTCGGCACTCAAACCCCCGTTGCAACCCCTCTGGAAACGGAGACGCCTTCAACAGGAGCAGGCGACGGGCTCGACGCACGCGTCATTGTCTACAATTGCGACTGCCATACCTATCAGCAGGTCATATCATTGTTCTGTCAGTGCATACCTGGAATGACCCCTTCTCGGGCCTTCGAGTTGGCCTGGAAAATCGATCACCATGGCGAAGCGGTCGTCTATACCGGAGAGTTGAAGCAGGCGGAAGAAATCGCCGGTAAACTCGGAAGCGGCGGACTTCGCGTGGCAGTGCAGTAGCAGAGCAGTTACTTCTTGCGGGAAATCTTTTTCTTGGGTGAAACCTTTGCGCCGGGCTTTGACTTCTTATGGGAAACTTTCCTTTGAGTCCTCTGAGTCTTTTGAGCAGTCTGCTTGGATGCCCCCTTGCCCTTTCCCATCTTCGATTGAGCCACCTCCGCCTGCAGCTTATGGGTTCCCGCAGTTCGGTTCAGCTTACTGACCATTTCACTACTATAGACACGAACCTGATACAACTCGAACAGTTTAGCAACCGCCTTCTGATCCCCTTTTTTCGCGGCGTTGAGCAAACGCCGCCTTTGATTCATTTCTTCTTCTTCAGTATGGGAAGCCGCCCGTCGTTCCATGCCCGTCCTTTCAACGTTCCTGTCACCGTGCGCCTCTTCGGCCACGCGCACGTCGCCGGAAAAAATCAGCGCACTATAGCAAAATTCCCCATGATTTGAAAATGTTCATTCTTGCTCTACCGTCATCACAACCCCCATTGAGTGCCGGACGAGAGGGTAGGTATACTCTCGCAGAGTTGTTCACCTTCACGCAGGAGATATCAGTATGGACAAACCACCTTCAGAAAGACCGGCAGTCGCCGATGATCCGAAAGCCCGCGAAGCGCTGCGCCAGGCCTTCGACAACACCGCACGATGGCAGAAGGATTTCAAAGGCTTCACGGCCGATTTAACCGTCAACATCAACGGCGCGGAAACCTCCGGTCCCGTGATTGTTAAGGGACCGAGAGACGTCTCCGTTCAACTGGACATCCCTGACGTCCAAAAATGGGCTCAGGAACAACTCGGCATGATCGCCGTCCATCGCGGCCCTCGAAGTTTCGAGGAATCCGACGGGAAATATACGCTGACCATGCAGGAAGACGGCCATCCCTTCGGAAGCAGGCTCGATATTCACGGATCCAACTCGTTCTATCGCCTCAAAAATGGCCGTATCACACAGATCAACCGCAAGATGGCCCATCCCGGCATGCCCCCGTTCGCCTTCACGATTAATGTCGAAGAGAGTGCGGTGACGCAGGATCAGAAAAACCTGACCACGAAGTACACGGTTTATTATTACTCTCCGGAAAATGGCAAACTGAATAACGTGGAGAGTTTCACCGACACCCACGTTCGCATCGGCTCTTCGGACCTTCCGGCGACACGCCGGATCATCTCTTTCGAGAACGGTGAGGTTGTCGTAAAAAGTCTGACGTTCAAGAATCACAAATTACTCTGAAACCGACATGGATCTCCGGAGGGAATTCCCCCGCAGCATGCGCGTTAAGATGGAAGGCTATGTGCATCTTGCGCGCATGATCGACAAATGCCGGGCCGTCCTCGCGGGAACCGAGGGTGAATACATCTATCCCTGCCCACTGGATGAACGTCTCATGGAGTTTGCTGGAATCACTGCCCAACAATTCACCGAAGCGGTACGAACCAATTCGACCGATGAAGGGGTCGGCAAGTGGTTTCGACGGACCGCAAGGGAACATCCACCCGCTCAGCTAGAGGAATGGAACGCAAATCTTTTAGCCCGAGGCCCAAGCTCTCCGGAAAGTGCTGCACGATTCAAGAAGTACCTCGACGCAGTTGATCCCTCCCGCACCGACATTACAGCCTGGTCTGATCTGCAGGACTTGGAAGAAGGGCGCGCAGTTCCTCTACGACGTCGCAGAGCCGGGGGTTGACTCTCCTATTCGTATAGGTTCAGAATCCGGCATTCTGTCGTTAGTTGTGAAGGGGTTCTCCGGCGTGTGGAGTGCGGGAATTCTGGAAGTTAACCCTGCCTGCAATGTGACCGTCCACCAAATCGGGCCGGCCAATCTGAGAGTTGTGCTCGCCGATAATTTCTACCTCCATCCCGAAAAAGTGGCTGATCTCGCCCTCGGGCTCTATTACACCGAAACGAGATCCGTCATCGGCAGCTATCCCGGTTCACGCGCAATGGTGACACTCGACACATCTCCACTGATTCAGACTCTCGGCAAATTCTGGGGAGAACCATTGAAGCCGTTTCACGCGGAGTATCATCCCGTGATTTTCTCCGCTATTCAAAATCGGAATTATCAACTGAGCCCTTGGCAGCGGCAGCCCCATATCGACCAAGGCGTCACCGCCATGGTGTACTTAAATCCTGAAGAAATGTGCAGCGGGGGAACCGGGCTTTACCGGCATCGCCCCACTGGCCTGACGCGTGTTCCCATCAACATCACCCCGGAACTAATCCGGCTCGCTCAGAACCATGGCATCTCGGCGGCAAAGCTCCGAACCGAGGAAGGATACGCCGAGTTTTTCAATTCGGTCTTCTTCAGACCGGAGTATGCCGCGAAGAACAATGCCTATATCAACGACGGGAACGAGTACTGGGAACTCCTCTATCGAATTGACATGAAACCCAATCGATTAGTGATTTTCGATGGGCGCGCATTCCATTCGCAGCACATCGAAGAAGGACAATTTCGGGACTATTTTCGGATGAACCAGATCCTTTACTTCCAGGGCCATGACTGACAGGCTATTCTGGGCACGCGAATAATCTCTCGCCCATTAAACTCATCAGACATGTCATAAATTCCTGAGAAGAAACAACCGGAATGGTCAGCGAGAGGGTTCTTGACTGCAAGCCGCCGCAGTCTGTGGAGAATCGTTGATCGAGAACGTCATTGTGCCGACCTGGCTCAATGCATGGATTTGTTGACCCGGGCTGCTGATGTAAATCTTCACAATATAATCGCCTACCCTCCACCCGTCCTTCGGTGGACGGACTTCCAAATAACCGTACCCCTCGTTCATATCCATGAATTGAGCGTCTTTGCCAAGCGAATCACCGACCGGCTTGCCCTCTTTGCTCAGCAAAAACCAATCCGCGTTCATCTGCATTGGAGCATCGAGCGACGGAATCTCATAGACGATGTAGATAGGGCCTTGGGAGGGTGGAAATTCCGATACCCCTGGGATCACGGGCAGGATTCTGGAGTTGGTGAACCAACCGGGACGGCCGAAACTGTCGGTGGGGACCTGCCAGTCACAGGCCATCGTGATCCAGGAAAACATGTTCTGCGGCCGCTTCCAATTTTTTTGATCCAAGGGGGGAATTCCAAGATCACCGAACTGGGTTACTTCCTGCTCTTTCTGCGGCAACATTTCGCGCAATGCCAAAGCCGAGCTCGCCATTGTGACGACATTAATGCAACACAGAGCCGACAAGAGTAATGCGGTTCGCAGGGAGAAGAGTTCCCGCGCATTGTCGCGAACAGCATTTACGAGTGCGCTGCAGCCTGTTTGATTTGAAACCATACGACGACCGCTCCTGATCAGGATTCAGTCTACTCCTCCCATACGCCAAGCTACAATGGCCTGAGGGGGAGTTTCCCGTCACCTGACAGTTGCGGTTACCGCCTCTAAACAGAATCCGTGAACACCCGAGCCGCGTGAGCTGTCCTACCGAAACCCCTCACCGCTCGTCCCTCCGCCGAATCCACCCCAATTTCCCCCGAATCCACCCTGCCCGGTTCCCCAATATTCGCCCTTTCGGATTCGGCTGTACGGATGGCGAAGATCCGGCCTGCTGATCCACCACAAAAAGGACATCGCTCCGATACTTGTAAACAGAGTGATCCAGAACCCCAGGCCTTTGAAATGTGCTCGTGAGAGCGAGCCGACACGGATATCCTGGCAACGCGAAGCAAGCGCCACGCTCGTCCGGTAAAGACCTTCCCCGAAATGCCCACGACCGATCGAGGGATGCAGATACTCACCGCCAACCTGACTCATCACTTCCGGTGTAATAATCGGAAGCATCCGCCGCCCGAGTGTCATGGCCGCCTGCCGTTCCTCCATAGAGACAAGAACCAAGATGCCGTGCTCCTGTTGAGCAGACCCGATTCCCCACTTCTCGTAGAGCGCAGTCGCGAAATCATGCGCCGAACCGAATGGTTTGATCGTCGGAACCGTCACGACCACCATTTCCACACCGGTTTTCCGCTCCAGATCCTGCGCGACGGAACGGATGCGAGCCCGCCACTCCTCTTCGAGCACCATGGCATGGTCGCTGACATACCCCATGGGGTCTGGCAATTTGATCCTCGGCCGTTCATAAGGACTTGCGAACAGCGCGGTATCGCAAAGGACCGGAATCAAGATGGCCCAAAGGATCAAAAATCTCTTCATGATGACAGTGACCGAATTACGGCATTTGTCAGAGTAGAGGTGGCATGCAGATAACGATCGAACAGCCGTGGAACTTCGCCAGGGCCAGGGGTAATCTGCCCCCGTTTGAGTAACAGGGCATCGAGCAAACCCTGCAGGTCGATCCCGAAATGATCACCCACGTCTTTGATCAGCGCATCGGACTGGGGCACCACTGTCTTTCCCGATACGCGCTGCACTCCACGCAGCAGAGGAAGAAGCGACGTGATCGAAAGCGGGAGCAGAATTGTAACCGCATCGTTGGTCCCGCCTCCCTCAGCAAACCGCTGACGCAGCCTTAACACATGACTGACAAATCCTTGCATGACTTCATCCTTGAGCCGTCCTCCGTCCACATGAAAACCGACGAAAGGATCTCGCCCTCCAAGGACACGGTGGTACTCCTGAATCTCCACAAACTCGAGCGGGAACAGCACGGAAGAAGTTTGCAGCTCTTGATCCGTGAGAAATAACGGCACAACCACCTGTTCCTTACTCCATCGTTTATGGATGGGTGCATAGAGCTTCAAGGTGGGGGCATCGAAGTTCGAAATGACGAACAACATATTCAGATTGGAGCGCCCCGGGAGAAATTCGCCGCGAACGGCGCTCCCGTATATCAAGAGTCCCTCGAGTTGCTCGCCGAACACTGCCTTCACATCTTTGGCATAGGCATGCACCAGCCCTAGAGTTTCCTCCGGCAATCCTTCGATGATTCTATCGGCTGAAGCCATGACCCCTCGCTATGACGTTCGCTGTTGCACTATCTGATGAGCAAAGATGTCGGGCAAGAACCCTGCGGCGATCGCCTTATCAATCAACGTAAGCGGCGCTTGCTTTCGCAAGCCCGCTGTGGTCGACAGAACCTGATACCGCAGGCGTGCATTCCGGTCCAGAGTCATAAAAGCGCGGTCGCGCAGAAAAGCCACGAAGGGATTGCCGGTGTTCCAATAGAACACCTGCTGATCGGCCAGCCGTTGCAACATTGTCACATGGGGACGGCGCGCTGTTTCGTAGTTTTTCAGGCGTTCGGCCGAGCAATCATTGTCGG
>NZ_CDLUDY010000071.1:0-17392 GCF_975968855.1 Petrachloros mirabilis | reverse complement strand
CGTGGAGATGGGGCACTCGCTCCGCCACGATCAGTTCTTCGACACCCTCCGGGTGCGTCTTCCAAAAGCCCAGAGCAATCAGATCCTCGTGCGCGCAGACGAGCGTGGAATCAATCTTCGCCGCTACGAGGACGATTCGCTCGGGATTTCACTTGATGAAGCCACCGATGAGGACGGTATCAGGCGGCTTCTGGAGGTGTTCGTCGGTCACGAACGCTTGCCGTTTACGATCGAAGAACTCCGGTCGGTCTCTACGATCGGGTTCCTGGCTAATCTTGCGAGGACGAGCACCTATCTGACCCATGAGGTGTTCAATCGCTATCACTCCGAACACGAAATGCTGCGGTACCTCCATCGTCTGCAAGGACGCGACCTCTCGCTCACGCATTCCATGATCCCCCTCGGCTCCTGCACGATGAAACTCAACGCAACGGCGGAGATGTTGCCTGTGACCTGGCCCGAGTTTGCCCGGTTACATCCCTTTGCCCCCTTGGAGCAGAGCAAGGGTTACCAGGAACTGTTTCGTCAGCTTGAGTCGTGGCTGACAGAAATCACAGGATTTGCCGCGCTGTCACTGCAGCCCAACGCCGGTTCCCAGGGGGAATATGCCGGCCTCATGGTTATCAGGGCATACCATCGGAGCCAAGGTGAATTTCAGCGCGATGTCTGTCTAATTCCGGTCTCAGCTCACGGGACTAATCCTGCCAGCGCGGCTATGGTCGGCATGACGGTGGTCGCTGTAGCCTGCGACAAGAAGGGCAACGTCGATCTCGTCGACTTGGAGGCCAAGGCCGCCCAACACCGGGATCGGTTGGCCGCTTTGATGCTGACCTACCCGTCGACTCACGGCGTTTTCGAAGCAGATGTTCGGCGTATCTGCCAGATTGTCCATACGCATGGGGGACAGGTTTACATGGACGGGGCGAACATGAATGCCCAGGTCGGACTTTGCCGTCCCGGCGATATTGGCGCGGATGTCTGCCATTTGAATTTGCATAAGACATTCTGCATCCCGCACGGAGGCGGAGGCCCGGGCATGGGGCCGATTGCCGTCGCCCGACATCTCGCTCCTTTTCTCCCCGGCCATCCAGTCACGGCCCTTGGCGGGACGGAATCGATCGGGCCGGTTTCAGCCGCGCCCTATGGTAGCCCTAGCATCGTGACCATCTCATGGGTCTACATTGCGCTGATGGGGCGCGACGGATTGAAGGAGGCCTCGCAGGTGGCGATCCTGAACGCAAATTACATGGCGAAGCGGTTGGAGAAGCATTACCCCATTCTCTACACCGGATTGTCCGGGTTTGTGGCTCATGAATTCATCCTCGATCTTCGTCAGTTCAAAGACACGGCCGGAGTTGAAGCAATGGACGTGGCCAAGCGCCTTATGGACTACGGGTTCCATGCCCCGACAGTATCGTTTCCGGTAGCCGGCACTCTCATGATTGAGCCAACCGAAAGCGAGTCGAAAGCCGAGATGGATCGATTCTGTGACGCTATGATCCGTATCCGGTCGGAAATCCAAGAAATTATAGACGGTCGGCAGCCCCGGTCGAACAATCTCTTAAAAAATGCCCCCCACACCGCACAGGTTGTAACCGCCTCTGGTTGGGATAGGCCTTATAGCCGTGAACAAGCGGCTTATCCGGCGCCTTGGGTTGCACAGGATAAATTTTGGCCGTATGTCAGCCGTATCGATGAGGCCTACGGTGATCGTCATCTCATTTGTACCTGCCCTCCCATGGAACAATATTCCGGTTAGAGGCAACCGTCACTGGTCCTTCAGAATTGACTCTGCCACAATCCGCTTTGACTATCATCCAAGGCTTTGATTTATAGAGCAAGTACGGTGTTTCTAGCCGAGTCCGTTCGGATAAATTGAGGGACGGACGGCCTGATACCCTCCCTTTGGGGCATTGTGAAATGTCTCCAACATCGGCGATAAGTGACTCTCACTTTTTCTTTGCCGGAGTGAGGCCAACGAATGTCGCAAATTCTCAACTTGAGCCAACATACGAGCGACGACGAGCTTCAACGTTTAACGACGCTATTGCTTTACCATCTTGTGGAGAGGTGCGGGGGGCAAGTGCAGTTCAAGCTCGAAGATGCCCAGCGGGTTAGAGAGAATCTCGCGACCAAAATGGTCCAGATGCAGGTGGGAGATGAAGTCAGGCTGCGCATTATCGATCGCCTCCCGGAACTCACCTGAGAATTTACCCATCTTCTTCAAGACCCATCAATGTAGTCCACAGGTCCGTTGAGTCCTCCTCCCGTTCGTGTTCCAATGATTAAGATGACGAGGCGACCGCATGTACTGATCCTCCTATTGCTCGTAGGGGTAGTCTACCTAGTCCCGTTTGTACAAGTTGCTGCCGAAACGAGCAACCATGACACAAGAGACCTGCGAGTCGGCGAACGCTACGCCGGAGGCACCCGTATTCGTTCCCCGTTCGTCGGTGTCTCGTTTGTGGTCCCACCGGATTGGCGCGCCTATTTGCCGTCAGGATCGGTGATCTTTCTCGACTCTGCCGTGACTCCGGGCTTGGGAACAATTCATCTGCTAGAGGAAGTGACCAAAGAGACCGTCCTGGATCAACTCAGCGAGCCGCAATCAATCGAAGCCGGGTTTCTGTTGCATCCTATCGGCTCTGTTCAAGATGACGGTACAAAGCTCCGCGGACTGTACGGAGCAGGAGAAGATATCGGGATCATAGTAGCCATTTTAGGGCCCTCCTCCAATGCGGTAATTTACCAATTCATTGGCCGGAAAACTGAAGAAGCCTTGTATCGGCAGTTGGCGGAGGACCTTGCTTCCTCGACCGAATTCATCAGCGAACTGGAGAGTCAGGGGCTTAGGCGGTGGTACGAACGACTCACAGGGATGGTGCTGACTCCGAGGCCGGAAAGCGCGATCACACAGGGCGAAGCATCAGCGGAACTCCATTTGTGTAGCGATGGCCGTTTCATTCGGACTATTCGATTGGAGCCTGTTCCAGGAAGGCGCGAGGAGGGTGGTGTGTACCATGAAACCGGCACATGGCTGATCGATGTAAGAAATGGGACGGTCGGATTGAGTCTGAGGAAATCAATCGGGGGGATCGACTACCAGGGCTTAAGTGAACAAGACGGGCCTGTGCTGGTCAATGGGAAAGAAGTCAGCGTCGAACCGAGCAACAACTGTCTCTAGTAGGCCATACACTGAGGTCGAAAGAATCGTGTTGCACATTTCAAACAATGTCCGCATTCCTGATTCTGAAATCGAGATCCATGCCATGCGGTCGCAGGGCGCCGGGGGACAGCACGTCAACAAGGTCTCTTCTGCCATCCACTTGCGATTTGATATCAAGGCATCGTCATTACCGCAGTTCTATAAAGACGAGCTGCTTCGCCTGAAGGACAGCCGCATTTCAGAAGACGGAGTAGTGACAATCAAGGCTCAGCAGTATCGGAGTCAGGAGCAGAATCGAGAAGATGCGCTCAATCGGCTGAGAACGCTGATTCTAGGTGTCGCTGTGCCGCGCAAGGTCCGCAAACCGACGAAACCGACAAAGAACGCGAAACAGCGGCGTTTGGAAAATAAGAAACGGCAGAGCCGATTGAAAGCCTTGCGCCGAATGATCGAATAACGTTGATGGGAGCAGCTCAGGCGTTACTCGGCGGAGGCGAGGGATCCGAGAATGTTGTAACCCCCGTCCACATAGATCACTTCTCCGGTAATCCCGCGCCCCAACGGACTGACAAGGAAGAGCGCGGTGTCACCAACTTCACCCTGTTCGGTGGCGCGGCGGAGGGGTGCAAATTCCTTATGGTGGTCTACCATCTTGCTGATGCCGGAGACACCACGGGCTGCGAGTGTTTTGATCGGCCCTGCTGAGATGGCGTTCACTCTGATGTTCTTCGGACCAAGGTCGTTGGCCAGATAGCGAACGGTCGCTTCGAGTGCCGCTTTGGCGACACCCATGACGTTGTAGTGAGGCACAACCCGCTCCGCACCCAAATAAGTCAAGGTGACGATTGAGCCCCCGTCTGTCATGAACGGCAGGGCGGCACGCGTCAGAGCGACAAGTGAATAGGCGCTGACATCGAGGGCTGTCGCGAATCCCTTTCTGGTGGTATTGACGAATTGGCCTGCGAGTTCTTCTCGCGGTGCAAAGGCAATCGAATGGACTAGGAAGTCGAGTTTTCCGGCTTCTTGTCCTACACGGTTCATGAGGGCTTCGATCTGGGCATCGTCCCCCGCATCGCAGGCAAAGGCCTTGGAACCGGGCAACGTCGCTACCAGTTCCTCGACGTTTTCCTTCAGCCGATCATTCTGATAGTTAAAGAATAACTGCGCTCCTTGTCCGGCCGCCGATTGGGCAATGGCCCAGGCAATGCTGTGTTTGTTAGCGACACCGACAATGAGGCCCTTCTTACCTTCTAGCAACATGTGACGCTCCTAAAGGATTGTGAATGTCGGAGGCAGACCTGAAATCACCGAGTCTCGCTGAGGAGCGAAGATACCATGACTCGAACGCATCTTCCAGAAGGGAACCGCGAAAAATGGACCGGCTAAACCTGTCTTTCTATAACAACGAGACGTCGTAAAAGAAGCTTCTTGTCATCAAGGATTGACTTGGCGCTGAGGAATTTTGCGGATAGGTCCAGCTGAACGTGCCGTACTCCGCAATAGCATAAATGCCTCAAGCATCTCTGGATAGGAGTACCGGGCGTTGCGTCCGCTGGGGTTCGGGAGAAGAAACAGAGGCGCGCCGCCGAGTCGACGGTAAGTCGGACCGGGGGTCAGCGGGGCCGAATCGGTGCTCCCCTTAGAAAAAGCCATCCTAAAGATCGTCAACCCTAAGATTGCAACGATCCGCGGCTGATAGTGTCGAATCTTCTTCTCAAGTGTGCGAAGCCCTGCGCGGTATTCTTTCGGATCAAGGACGTTGGTGCCGGCAGTGGCCCGGCTGATGATGTTCGTCAATCCAATCCCCCATTCAGGTAGCCTCCAATCTTCCTGATAGCTGAGCGGTTCCATAACCAACTTTGAATCGTAGATGAGCTTCCAAAATCGGTTCGAATGGCCGGCAAAATGATGCCCGAGTTTGGCAGACCGAAGTCCCGGGTTGATACCGACGAAAAGAATCCGTACACCCACTTGGATACGGTCTGGGAGAGGTGAATTTGGTTGGTTCACTGAGCCTTGCTCATCTCGTCATTGCTCTGCTGGGGCGGTTTAGTCGGCTCGAACTATTCCGCCACAGCAGTCTGGATGGTTTCTCCTCAAACCTACAAACTACCATTCGCCTAAGTGCCCGATATTGTGACGTTTCATATATTTAAATTTTCCGGCACCAAGCTTGCTGAGCATAGCGAAGACGCCCATTGAGGGCAACCTATCTCACAACTTAAGGGAGGTGACGCATTATGAAGCGCATGTTGATGGCAATCTTGGCAGTTGCGGTAGCGATTTCCTTCAGCGCCCCGGCGTTCGCTGAGGGAGAGGGGAAGAAGGAAAAGAAGGGTAAGAAGGACGGGCATGTTCTCGTCTATAGCGACGAGGAGAAGAAGGAAGAGAAGGGTGGTAAGGTAGTGGTGTTCGGCGAAGAGGGAGATAAGAAGAAGAAGGGCGATAAGGGCAAGTAATCCCCTTTTGGCGAGGCTAGCTGGCTTGAGGAGCCTTTCGTCAAAAGCGGAGGGCTCCTTGATCTTTTCTCCTACTGCCTTCTTTCACCAATAAATACTGATTGCAGCCCTACTATCGTTTTTGCATCTCGAATCGTTCCATCGCCAATCATTGCAACCGCCTTCTCTAGAGACACCTCCACAACGTCCAAGATTTCGTCGCGATCCAACTGCTGCTTTCCCTTGGCCAGCCGGCTCGCTTTGTAGATATGGATCACTTCATCTGTAAAACCCGGGGCGGTAAAGATGCTCGCGATCAACTCCAGGTCACCGGCTGTGTATCCGATTTCTTCTTCCAATTCACGCGCTGCACAGGATTTGGGATCTTCTCCGGGATGGAGTTTGCCGGCTGGTATCTCATAAATGAATCCACCCGCTGCATGGCGGAATTGTCGGATCAGCACGACTGTCCTGTCGTCTTTGAACGGAACGATCGCCGCGGCGCCCGGATGACGCACCATCTCCAAATCGATGGTTGCTCCGTTCGGCAGCACCACAGTATCGATGTTCAGGGTTATGACTTTCCCCGTAAATATATTTCGAACCACCATGACTCCTCTCTACCTGGATCCGGTCAGTCGGTGACCCTGGCTTGACGCTTATAAAATGGTGGCTTCACGATAACAGCTGGAAGATGTTTCCCGCGAATATCAATGGCAATCGCGCTTCCCGGCGTGGCAAAGGCTGACGGCACATAGCCGAGACCGATACCTTTCTTCAGTAACGGAGAGAAGTTCCCGCTTGTGACTTCACCGATACGGTTCGACGATCTATCAAGTATAGCGAAACCGTGGCGCGGGACAGCTTTCTCCAGGAGCTCAAACGCGACGAACCGCCGCGTTGGCCCGGCCTCTTTCTGGGCCCAGAGAGGCTCACGCCCGATGAAGTCTCCCTTGTCGAAATTCACTGTCCATGCGACATTTGCTTCGAACGGCGTCGTTCCTTCTCCGACGTCGTTACCATAGAGCAGGTACCCCATTTCCAATCGCAACAGATCCCTCGCTCCGAGGCCAGCCGGTTTGAGGCCATCCGTTTGGCCAGCTTCGAGCAATGCATCCCACAGTTGTTCGGCTTGCGCAGCCGCCACGTTGAGTTCGTAACCAAGTTCCCCGGTGTAACCGGTTCTGGCAACGAAACAGGCGATTCCGCCGAGGTAACTGTCACAGGCGCGGTGCATCTTCAATTCGGCAATGGAGCTATCCCCGAGTTGATGAACGATCGTCCTAGAGGCTGGACCTTGAATCGCAATTTGTGCCAAGGCGAAGGACCGATCCTCGATCGTGCAGTCGTCTCCATCTCGTTGGTGTGCATGAAGCCATGCCAAGATCTTCTCGCGGTTCGAGGCATTCACGCAGAGCAGGTAATCCAAATCCCTTGTCCGATAGACAAAGACGTCGTCCTTGATCCCTCCCAACTCGTTGCAAACCATGGAATAGTGCGCTTGGCCGACAGCCAATTTTCCCACGTCATTGGTCGTGATCCTTTGGAGAAAGGCGCAACTGCCCCGGCCGGTAACGAAAAGGCGTCCCATGTGACTGACGTCGAACAGTCCGGCTCTCGACCGTACCGTATGGTATTCATCGAGAACACTTCCATATTGGATGGGCATCTCCCAGCCGGCGAAATCCACGAGCTTCGCCTGCAAGGCACGGTGCCGATCGATGAGAGGCGTCTGTTTCATAACCACGCGCAAGCTGATGCTCATGTGACTATATTCCGAGTAATTCAACTTCGAAAATGAGGGTGGCATGGGGTGGGATGACTCCTCCAGCCCCACGCGCCCCGTAGCCGAGATTCGAAGGGATAATCAGCTTCCGTTTTCCCCCGACCTTCATACCCTGCACACCCTCGTCCCATCCCTTGATTACCCGCCCGGCGCCCAACGGAAACGAAAAGGGCTGGCCTCGATCCACCGAACTGTCAAATTTCTTCCCGTTCTCTAACCAGCCCGTATAGTGCACGATGACGGTCTGTCCTGCTCGAGCCGCCTCGCCGGTCCCCACGGCTAACTCGATATACTGCAGTCCTGACGAAGTGGTGACTTCCGTTCCTCCTGGTCCTGGCTGTTCAATCGGCATACCTACTCCTTTCCGCGCAACGTTGATGAATTGGCTAAATTCGAGGATAACAGGAGGCTGTGACCAATTACTGCCGGTTCTGACTTCAGTCCGGGTCTGAAAAAATCGCAACACTCGCCGTATAGCCGTGGAGAAAGTTCTTGCCCCCGACCGGACCGATTTCTCCCTGGGCGAAGAAGCCCGCAACCGGTAGCGGACCGATCCGTTCCTGCAAAACGCTGCTGTCGTGGTGACGTTGGCCAAACAACCCCTCTCCTCTCCCGCAACAGCTGAAGACCAAGGCTCCCAACGGCTTGCTGCGATGCGCAATTCTGTCGGCCGCCAACAGAACATGCAGATCCTCGCTCGCCGATTTCGCATCGCGGAGTTGAAACTGCAATGTTTGTCCTTCCTGAACGACGTCGCCGATTGCAATTGCACCGATCTGCCGATCCGCGCCGATGAGATTCCGGATGAGGAAATCACCCTGTTCGAAGCGGCTCCGATGCTCGTCAATGGCGATGCCGGCGTGCAAGGCCCGATGGGCATGTTGACGTTGAGGTTCGACCAAAGATTCCAATGCTGATTGGAGCTGTTCGATCGCCGGACGGCCGCCGAGCTCATAGACCAGGTTGCGTTCGGCTCTTGTGACAACGTACCGCTCCCCGATCGGGCGGCAACCTTGGGAAACGATTGTCCGTACCAACAAGGGGCCGGAGAGTTGTACGCCAACTAGCCCGCCCTCGACGACGTCGCCGTCCAGCACCAGACAGTTTGCTCCTGGACCATGGCTTCCTCCGGCAAGGCCGCCCACTGTCCGGCCATTGGGATAGCGATCGGCTAAGACTGACAGGACGTCGTGCATCGGCGTCGAAATTGGATCCGCTAGAAGTATGAAGGTACTGGGCTCGCAGTGCGGGGCCGGCCAGCCGGCCATTTGCAATTGGTCCTGGCTTTCGGAGAATGCCAGCCGAAGCGGTGTCACACGGATGTTCGGGAGAGAGGCGACCCACAGGGTCACAGCCGGAGCCGTTTCCAATTCCTCCGCTCCTGAAATCACGCCTTCGCCGGAGCAGCCGATGCAGACCTTCACGCCCAGTGAATCGCGGATCATCGTCGCGATCATCTGTGCCTGTTCTGCATGGTGCGCGGAGAAAAAGACGAAGGCCACATGGAACGGAACCGATCCGATCTGCTCACGAACCGCGTCAACAAGGTCGCGGATTGCCGCTTCGGTATCGCTATTGCGGGAAAGCGCTGACGCGAAGCGCAGCGACGTGGACACCTTGTTCTCTGCGGGCTCCGTGATCATCCGGTCAGTCTCCGGTTCTCAGACACCGGGATTCATCCGCTCGGCGCGGTCCTTCGAGAGCTTCTTGTAGTACCGCCACATGTAGGAATGGTAGTCATCCAGTTGTGCCAAAAGGTAATGCAGTTCCGTGGGATCTTCGGATTCCAAGGCCCTTACCATGCGCGTCTTCAGGAAATCGCCGAAAGAGTCGGTTTTTTCTATGGCGGTTAAGAGGCGAAGCCCCCCGCCTAGTTGATAATCTTGCATTGTGGCACACTCCTCTCTTCATCAATGCGGGCGAAGAATAGCGAGGCACGGGTATGAATTGCAAGCTGATGACGAATGATTTGTAATGACTTCAGAAAGGGAACCTGCAAAGAAATCTGAGCGGAACGTTAAAGTCTATCGGTTTGTTGTTACAGCAAGTGTTTTGAGCCTATCGAGATCAATCGCTTCCACGCGCCGCCCATCACGGCCGACAACGGTGGTTGCCATCGTCAGGGCGTTGAGGATCGCCTCTTCCGACGCTTCGACAGTTGCGGCAATGACGGGATTGATATGGCTGTCGGCCAGATGGGTCTGCTGAAAGGTCGGCTCCTTCGGATAGTGCGGGATCACATTGGCGGTGGAGAAAGCTAGCATGAAGTCTCCACTTCCATGGCGCGCGGTGGAGCCGGTGCGGGCGAGCCCGAGTGCGGCTCGTTTGGCAAGCCGGGTCAGTTGTCGGCTGTCCAGCGGTGCGTCCGTGGCAATAATAATGATGATAGAGCCTTCGCTGTGACCTGGTGAAAGTGCTTGCGTGACGGGTGGGACCGACTCATATAGCCGTCCGACTGGCACACCAGCTACCACGAGTTCGGGTCTCCTACCGTGATTCGCGTTCACCAAGACACCGACGGTATAGCCCCCGTCTTGTTCGGATAGCTTCCGCGACGCAGTGCCTATACCCCCTTTGAATCCATACGAGACCATGCCGGTGCCGGCGCCGACTGTGCCTTCCTGTACCGGACCGCCGGCTGCTCCGTCGAGTGCGGCGATCACATTCTGCTCAGACACATGGCGGCCTTGGCTGTCGTTTAAGCGGCTGTCGTCACATTCGGCAACGACCGGCGTGAGGGTGTCGTCGGAGATCCCTATCTCTGGGTTCTGCCGGATCATCCAGCTCACGACACCGTTTGCCACACGCGGCACATTGAGCGTATTCGTCAGGGCGATGGGATATTCCAAGAATCCTGATTCAGCGATCCAGGCTAGACCGGTCATTTCTCCAGTGCCATTCAGCACGAACGCTCCAGCCGGCACCTTTTTGTGCCAGACATCGTCGCGGGGGATAACGACGGTAACGCCGGTCCGCACCGGGCCATGGCCAGGCTTTAGCGCACCCTCCCCAGAAATGAGCGTGGTGTGTCCGACTTTGACGCCGGCAACGTCTGTAATAGCGTTGTTGGGACCGGGTGGATGGGTCCCCAATACGATGCCGAGGTCGCGTACCCGCATCCTGGACAAGGAAGGGTCACTGGCCTGTACTGGATTCCCCGTGAACATGATGCCACAGAGAAGAGAAATGGCGATGGGGGTGTAGATCCGTCGCTCACACTTCATGTATCGACCCACGGTGGGGGACGGCAACCTCAATTCCAGGATGTTCTGCTTGAATGGCGCTGGCGAGAGACAGGGCCTGTTTTTCTTCTCCGTGAACAACAAAGACCTTGCTTGGCAGAGGATCGATGGCCCGGACATAGGCCAGCAGATCGTGACGATCCGCGTGCGCCGAAAGACCATTAAACTTCACAACCTGGGCCCGGCGTGGGGTCGGCACACCGAAAATCGGCACGACGTCCCACCCTTCCACCAATTTGCGGCCCAGCGTATGTTCGGCCTGGAATCCGACGAAGACAATCACGTTGGCTTCGTCTTGAATGGCATGTTTGAGATGGTGAACGATGCGGCCGCCTTCACACATCCCGGAGGAGGAAATGATGACACAGGGCCCGCGCATAGTATTGAGTCGTTTACTGTCTTCAGGCGACGAGATGAAATGGATGTAACGCGAGGCGAAGGGATCACCGACCGCTGAAAAAGTCTTCAAGGTCTCTTCATCATAGCATTCGGGATGGCGACGGAATACGTCGGTGGCTTTGCCGGCGAGAGGGGAATCGATATATATGGGAATAGGGTCTACACGGCCCTCTGCGACAAGCTCCTTGACCCGCATAACCAGTTCTTGCGTCCGGCCGACGGCGAAGGCCGGTACGATGATTTTGCTCTTATGCATGCGCGCGTGTTCAATCAAGGCCTGCGCCTTTTTCGTCATTTCTTCACCGACCTGTTCGTGCAGGCGATCGCCATAGGTGGATTCGAGGATGAGGATGTCACAGGAGGGCGGCGGTGTGGGATCTCGCAAAATTGGCATGTTCGAGCGGCCTAAATCACCGCTAAAGAGCACAGTCGTGGTGTTTCCTCGTGCCGTGTACTTTACGCGTACGGCGGCGGAACCAAGGATGTGCCCGGCGTCGTAAAACGAAGCGGTAACTCGGGGTGCAAGCTTGATGTTATCTCCGTAGCGAACACCTTCGAATCGCCGTACGATTTTCCGAACGTCGTCCCTCCCGTAGAAGGGACGGATGCAACCCCTGCCGCGACGCCGCTCTTTCTTGTTCACGTATCGGCAATCGCTTTCCTGGATTCGAGCGGAGTCTTCGAGCATAATGCTGGTCAGGTCGGCGGAGGCACGGGTAGTAAATACTTTGCCAGAAAACCCATGGCGGGAGAGCACGGGTAACGCTCCAGAGTGGTCGATGTGAGCGTGTGAGAGCAAGACCGCACCGAGCGATTTGGGATCAAAGCCAAGATCGCGGTTGTACTTAAGGGTTTCGTCCCGCCGTCCTTGAAACAACCCGCAGTCGAGCAAGGCCCTGAAGCCGGGCATTTCAAGCATATGCCGACTTCCCGTAACGGAACGGGCAGCGCCGTGAAACGAGAGTTTCATGGTGTGCTGACTCCGTTGTGGCTTCGGATGAGATTCCAGGCCTCTTGGGCCGTTTCGGCGAAGCGAAAGAGTTGAAGATCCTCTTGGGCGATCAAGCCGCTGTCTACAAGTAGAGACCAATCAATCAGGCGTTCCCAGAATTCCCGACCGACCAAGACGACAATGACATCCTTTGTTTTTCCGGTTTGAAGCAGGGTCAGCGTCTCGAACAGTTCATCTAGGGTGCCAAACCCGCCAGGAAAGGCAACAAGCGCCTTGGCGCGGAGCATGAAGTGCATTTTTCTGATGGCGAAGTAACGGAACTGAAAATTCAAGCCGGGCGTGATGTAGGGATTTGGCTGTTGTTCGTGCGGCAGCGTGATATTGAATCCGAGCGATTTGGCGCCGATGTCTGACGCACCGCGGTTGGCAGCTTCCATGATGCCCGGCCCTCCGCCCGTGACGATAACATAATCGCAACGCCCATCGACTTGGCATGACGAAGAAACCAAGCGGCCGAATTCACGGGCCACCTCGTAATACTGTGAGAGTGCAAGCTGACGCCGAGCGATCTCCCTTCGTCTGTGGACAGATCGGTCAGAGGAGCCAACCGCTATCTGTTCTGCCTTCCGGAGTTGTTCCTGGGCCTCAGACGGCTCTGGCAATCTTGCGCTTCCGAATACGACAATCGTCGAACGAATCCCCTGCTCCCGTTGAATCAGTTCAGGCTTTAAAAGTTCCAAGCCAATTCGCACGGAGCGGAGTTCGTCACGTTGGAGGAATTCTGTATCGCGGTCAGCCGGTACATAAGAAGATGAGTTTGGAGAACGCTGGCTCATGCGGCGGATTATAGCGGGCATCCAGCCGCACGGCAATTACAGCTCAGTCGGTCCGGGAAAGCTATTCTAGAATGGATAGGGGTTGAAGCGGGAGCCCGAAAAATTCTGGAGAAAGCCTCGGTCGGTGACAATCCAATTCGTATCATAGAAAACTTGGAGCGCATCTGTGCCAAGGCCAGTCCGCGAGATGATAAGATCGGGGTCAACGGGCGTCCAGGGCTTTAGCAGCACGCCGAAGTTGACCCGCGAGTATTTTCCGTCCAGGAATCGGTACGTCGTCACGATTCCCTTTGAGGACTCCGTAATGGAATCAGGAGTGCCCAGCTTATTGGTCACTTCAGAGAACGTGGTCCGACCCGGGATGATAAACGCAATATCCTCTTGCGTGAGCGGCCGGTTTAATGTAACGCGCATGACGTTACATCCTGAGGCTGCAACGCATGTCGCAGCGAAGGCCAGCACAAGGCAGAGGGTTAGCAAACGACGAGTCACTGTCATTCTCCGAACGGCCAAAATCTGAATTCAAGCGAATCGGTGCGTTTGGAGGAGATGATCTCTTCAACGAGACCATCTTGGTTCAGGATGACAAAAAGATCGTCGCTTTTTATCTGAAGGCGTGAAAAATTAACAAGAATCAGCAGCAGACTACCCGCTTTGGCGTCATAGTGGTAGTACTGAAGCACGTCGCGGCCATTAACTTGAAGGAGCCTGTCCGGTGCTCCGAGTTTTGCGAGAACGTCAGCTTTGCTTGTACCCTTCGTAATGGATTCAATCGTGTCGACGGCGATATCGTCGCCTAACGTCCCTCGACTGAAGGCACAGCCCCCTGTGAAAAGGAGGAGGGCGGAAATGAGCGGTACGCAGAAGCGGAAATTCATAAGACCCCCAATTTACGTAGGCTTTTGCGTTGGGACGGTGTCTGTGAAGATGAAGTCCTTTTCATAAACAATATAGGCTGACGGAGCCAATCCTACTCGTTGATAGACTGTCTGGGCCTTGTGGTTCTCCTGCTCTACATAAAGCCTGATTCCGCACACGCCTGGACGGCTCTTTGCTCTTGTCAGAATCGTTTCGTACATGCGGCGATAGACACCTTGACGGCGCCAGTCAGGGTGAACGTAGACACTCTGCACCCACCAGAACATTCCGTTGCGCCAATCGCTCCACTCATATGTTATCATCGTCTGTCCGACAAGCTGACGACTCTTGGCTCGCAACGCCTCCGCCACCATAAAAAAGCCATGTTCAGGTGTCGCCAAAAGTGACAATGTTCCTGCGCGGAGCGTTGTAACATCCAACTGCCTCCCTTCCGTTTCCAAGGCCATTGCGGCGCTGAAAGCCACAATCTCTTCGACGTCGGCTTCTCCGGCAACCCGCACAACAATGTCGGTTCTCGAAGGCATCGCCTACTTTGAACCCTTCGGGGCGGATATCCACCCGTCCTTGGGCTTGTAAAAGCCGGCGGAGAATTCCATCTTCATGGCGTCCTCGGGAAGAAGATTGAGAGGACGAATTTGGTGCTCTGGGACGAATGCCAAGTAACCGGTAAATGGGTGTATTGCGGTCGGGACAAAGATCATCATGAGGTTTGTCGAAGGATCCACTTGAATAGCTTGAGGAGCGCTACCCATAACAAAACCTAGGGCCCAAAGGCCGTCGCGAGGAAAAGGAAAAGCAACCACGGTGCTACGTCCGAATCGCGATCTGAACTGGAACAAATCCGTCATTCCCTTCAACGTCAGGTAGATGCTTCGAACGAGAGGAATCTGTTCGATCTGACGCTCCGCCGAGGTGAGCATTCTATTCCCGACGACGTGATTTGCGACTGCTCCAGCGGTCGTCACAAACAGTATGAACAGTCCAAGCCCCATGATTGGGTTGGGCGCGATACCTGCTTGGGTAAGGAGGTCTCCGATGAGACGGTTCACCGTCGATAGGAGCGCGGAAAGTATCAAGAAGGTGGCCCAAGCCGGGACCAGCACCAGAAGCCCTGCCAGGGAATAACGCCAAAGAATCGCCACGTGGACCTATCCCCGCTATTCGAATTGTTACACGGGGCCTAGTGTATCAGAAACTAAAGAAGGAGTGGGGGACGGATGTGACTTGAACTCTATTGAAGGGGTAGGATATCGTGCGCAGGGTAGCGGTGCTGCTTGCAAGAGGAGGCGTCCATGGAGGAACCGTCAGGAACCAAGGGCTCGGTAAACATCGACAAAGATTTGTTGGCTATTCTCTGTTGCCCTGAAACGAAACTCGACGTCTCTTTGGCAGATGAGGCCTTGATCAGAAGAATCAATGACGCTGTTAACCGGGGCGTCTTGAAAAACAAGGGAGAGAAGCCGGTGACGGAACTTCTCGATGGCGGCCTGATACGTTCCGATCGAAAAGTTCTCTATCCTATCCGTGAAGATATTCCTGTGATGCTGATCGAGGAAGGGATTCCCCTTGACGGAATTGCCTGATTAGTGTCCTGCTCGCCTCATTCCCGCACATTCGATTGATTTATTATAGACGGCAATGTTTCAGATGCCTCAGGGCTGCTGTGGTATCCGTCATTTATGGTCGAATGAGATCCCGTTGAAGTTGGTCGGTTTTCGATCCGGTGGACGTACCGCATTGCTGACAGAGGTATTCATATAGATTGCCACTAGGTAATACCAACAGGAGCCGTTCTCGTGTAGGGGTAGCAACCTGACATCGTGGGCAATACAGTAGTGAAGCATTGAGTTCTCTAAACTGATCTTCCTGGCTTTCCTGAGGTTGCCTTATCGGTTTCGCAGTTCTCGACGACATACCAGGGAGCCATCCCGGAAGGTGCGATTTGCGAGGAATTCGTGCCATATAGAGTTGAAATTCTAGAGAAGGATGGCGGGTGGGTCAAGCAGGCGAAACTTTGGCTACTAAGGGAGCCAGGTAGAATTCTTCGGCTTCGGTTGCTCTTGAGAGGATGACTTCCAGATCTTCCACAATCCTCGCCCGCTTTGAACGAGAGCGTAGATAATCAAGCCACTCAGGAAACCATAATACCCTGCGGTCCGCCATGGCCAATAGTCTGGGGCATGCAATATCATGCCGAGGGCGATATGCCCCCCGACTCCCAGGCAGAGGGCAAAGATGATCCATTCACGTATCATGGTGAGATAAGATGACAAAGGGACCAACGCGAACACAAGGTGGGATCGATCAGAGTAACCCCGAACCGATCAGACTGTTAGGCTGCTGGCGTCTTAGACGATTCGATCTCCGTTGCCGTGATAAGGCTGGAGAGGTAGTCTGCCACGAAGTTCAACGCTTCTTCCCGGCCGTCTGCGCGCCGGCCCTTTTCGCGACGTTGAACAGATAACTCGTGATCCAAGTCTGACTTGACTTCTGTGAGTACACGCTGGAGCGACGAAGGAGTCAGATTCGAATCCATATCTTCAAGTTCTTGGCAACGATCCAATACCCAGTTGAGCCCTTCGATCCGGCCGGCATAGTGCTCCTGCTCCGCCGTGTCGATCCGAGCCATGGTCGTTGCGAACGTCTGGGCTTCGTACACAAGATTGTAAAAGCTAGTGACGGCACGCTGTAGGGTCGAACTCATAACACTCCTTTATCAAGCTGAGCAATGTATCGATGTAGTAATTATACATGAGAATAGCGAAGTCACAAGCGAAATAATCATGATTTATGTGAAGAGTAGGGAATGGAATTCATTCATGAAACCATAATAGAGAGGCGCGAAGTCTTTGAGGCTATCGGGGCTAGTTTCTTTCAGACGCTTGAAAAAGAATACCTGTGAACGAGGATCAAGCTGCTCCAGTAAGCGACTGAGTTGTGCCATGGTATAGCTACCCGCTGGCACGCTCAGTACGTAATGAACCAACCGTTCAACGAATTGCTGGGCGATATATTCGCTGGTCAGATACCCCTCAGGGAGTTTTCCCGCTGCCAAAAATTCGTTAAAGGGGATAGCTTGGGCGGCAAACGGAATCGACTGATCTTGACGGAGGGTCACGCTGAGGATACCTCGTGGCTCATGCGTACGACTGCGGAAAAGTTGAATAACTCTACTGGACCCCCCCCAGTCCGTCAAGTGGACAGAAGAAGCATATCACCTGAGCCTAAAGACCGATACAGACAGCAAGGGCGGGATGCCTTGCGGCACCCCGCCCCGCTGAGACGCTCGGCCTCGCTGTCGCTTACAGCCAGGTCACGCGTTCGGCCGGTCGAATGTAGATCGGCTCTTCGACCTGAATGCGCGCCACTTCCTTGCCCGACTTGTTGAAGCCCAGCACGGTATCGTTGTACATCTCGAACCGCTTCCCGTGAATCTGGGTCTCAAACACCTTCGGGCCCGGAATGACGTCGTACCGGAAGATGATCTGCTGGCTGGCGCGCCACAGCTGCAGCACCGCCAACAGTTCCCGGCTCGGCACCAGGTACTTCTCAATGGCATTGTCCACCCCCGGCCCGAACATCTGCCGGTTGTAGCCGCGCGGCGCATGCCGCGGCGGAATGTAGTAGCCATTGGGCTCGGTGCCCCACTGCGGATACAACGGCAACGCCACCTGCTCCACGCGAATCGCGTAGT
>NZ_CDLUDY010000070.1:0-4313 GCF_975968855.1 Petrachloros mirabilis | reverse complement strand
GCAATGGCAACCTCGGATGCCTTGTTGAACAGTTTCGTGTCGGCCTTGCCGACGTAGAAGCCGCAAAACGCGGAGGCGGTGTCGTTCCACGAAAAGAATGCAGCAAGGAGTGTCAATCCAATGATAGGGGCTCGTCGCTTGAGGGGACACGGGGCCTGTCGCCGACCAGCCCATCCGTCCTCGCACCCGGCCCGGTGTAGGGACCCCGCTGCGGGCGGATGGGCGCCCAGATCGGCGCTATCCGCGTGCCGAATATTCACGCGATTCATTTCGATGCTTTGCGTACTCATGAAATCCTCCTTGGTTGTGAAAAAGATGATGGAACGAGCACAGGGAGAGAAACGGGGACAGAGAATGCCCCACTCGATGGTTTGGACCATTCATAGGGAGTGCCGGGAAACATCCGGTCAATGAGAGGAACGAGCGGCGCGCAGGCAATCAAACCCCACAACGGGCCGTTGGGTTTGAAGTAGCCGAACTGGACGTAGATGGCGGTGAGAGCCACAAGCAACGCATAGACGATCCGTCCGGTTCGGGAATCTGGAGTGGTCTTCGGATCGGAGATCATGAAGAAGGCGAAAATCAGCAGCGCGCCGCTTTCGATCTGATGCAGTGGAATCGTGATCGGATCGCCGAGCCAGGCGCCTCGTCCGAAGAGGAGGCCGACGTAGAACCCGAGAAAGGCCAGCGTGACATCCGCCCGCGCCGCGCGTGTCACGACGAGTGAGCCGAGGCAGACCAGCAAGAATCCAAACCAGGCGACTTGGCCCCACTGGCCGGGGGAGATCCAGCCCAGTCCGCCGGCAAGGATGACGACTAACGCAAGATTCGTCGGGTTGAAAACATGCTTCTCCTTCCAGCGAATGAGGAACTTGCTGCCGATGGCAATGGCTGAAGCCAATGCAGCGACGGAGAGCTCGTTCGTGCGGAGGAGAAGACAAAGCGAGAGCGAAGAAATTAGCGCGCTCTTGGGATCGAAGTACGGCAGCGTGAAATAGCGGGTGCCGGCGTACTGGGTCAGCTGGGCTGCGCCGATGGTCACGGCGATCTGCCAGAGGGAAACGTCAAAGTGAAGGAAGAGGAGGCCATAGATCAGCAGGGTGAAGAGGCTCACTATCTGATAGAGCCTCGGGTCACGCCAGTTGATCTTGTGTGCCGATTGAGCGATTTCGGTGTTCTGTGCCATTGGATCCTCCTTGGCCCGCCGAAGCTTCATGACGGCCTTCACAGGAGGATATGGGGGGAGGCGCAATTTCCTTTCAGCCTGATTTGCTTGCAGTTTCGCGGGTCCTGTCGTGGCAAACAGCCCCACCGTGCTCACTCCACCCATCCCCCAGTGGGTCCCTTCCGTTGCGCGCGGTGGGGCGCCCCGTTTGCCGCGCCACCCGCGTGAATCAATCAAAAAGGTCGGTCATAGGGCGGTGCTCGCTTGGTGAATGCGTGTCCGGGCGTGTTAGGGATAGGAGGGGAAGAAGGTACGCGAACGTTGAGATCATGCAGCTCCCTTCTTAGGGGCTAAACCGCAAGATTCGAGGGGTAACAGAGGGGTACTTTCTCAAGGGGTGCAGTTTGAGCATCGTGGGCGCCATTCCCAAGAGAGTGGAATTAGATAGCGTGGAGGAAACCTCTGATACGCCATCGGGGCGACAGATTGCCGCCAGCCGAACCATAAGCTGGCACTGAGCATTCACAGGTAAAAGAACACGTGTAAGAATGTTGCATTCCAAACAGTCAGAGCGTTCTTTTAGGGCGAGCCGCAATGGTTCCAGGACTCAACGACTTTCTGTCTAACTCGCGTGAATCCATTTCTTTTGTTCTGCCTCTAATCTGCTACATGGCAAGTATTTTGACTAAAAAGGATTGTTATGGCGTTTGAGGATCTGGTCCGGTTTGGATCGTACGTATTCGTGCTCGGCGTCATGGCCACGTGGGAATTTATTGCGCCGCGGCGTTCATTGACGGCCTCGAAACTCTGTCGCTGGGGCGGGAACCTCACCATCGTGATCTTGAATACGGTGATCGCCCGATTGTTTTTCATGGGCGGTGTGGTGGCAACAGCGGTGATGGCGCAGGATCGAGGCTGGGGGTTATTCAATTTAGCAAACGGGCCTTTTTGGCTTGAAGTCGGCCTGGCTATTGTGGCGCTCGACCTCATCATCTACCTCCAGCATCAGGTCTTTCATTACGTGCCTATTCTCTGGCGCTTCCACATGATGCACCATTCGGATCTTGATTTGGATGTGTCCAGCGGCGTGCGGTTTCACCCGGTGGAGATCATCATCTCGACCGGGGTCAAAGCTCTGTCCGTCCTTCTCCTCGGGGCCGCTCCGCTGGCGGTGGTGATCTTTGAAATCGTGCTGAATGCGACCGCCTTGTTCAATCATAGCAATGTCCGGATGCCCCTGAGGCTCGATCGGGCGTTGCGGTGGTTTATCGTTACGCCGGACATGCATCGCATCCACCATTCAACGGATGTACGTGAGACGAACAGCAACTACGGATTCAACGTGCCCTGGTGGGACCGCTTGTTCGGAACCTATTGCGCGGACCCGGCCTTGGGGCAGACAGGTATGAAGATCGGCCTTGAGCACCTGGGACCTCCGGTCTGCCTGAATCTGTTCATGATGCTCCGGTTTCCCTTTGTGACACAGCTTGGCCGCTACGCTGGCCGTACCCAATTCTGATGCCGGTCGCAAAATACGATAGCCTGATGGTGACAACAGGTTGAGCTTCACTCAAGGCTGGTTATGGTGAACATTCCTGCGGGAGTTATGCGACTTCGTGCAGCTTCATCAGATTGGTTCCGCCGGGCTCTCCGACCCTCGTGCCTGAGAGAATGACGATCCGCTTCCCGGTTGTGACGAGGTTCTCTTCCTTGAGCCGGCGTTCTGCCTCCGCTACACGCGCATCGGTTTGTTCGATCTGGGGCATCAGATATGGAAGGACTCCCCAATAGAGAGCCATCCGGCGCCTGACCGGTTCAAACGGTGTGAAGGCGATGATGGGAGATTCCGGCCGTTGCTTAGACAGCAAGCTCGCCGTGACACCCCGCTCGCTGAAGGCAACAATTGCGCTAGCAGTGATCGCTCTGGCTGCAGAAGAAGCTGCGGTACAGATAGCCTCCTGAAACGATAGGTCCTGAAAATCAGTTTGACGCTTGGGCATGATGCCTGGCTCGGATTGCTCCTCCGCTGCTCGAATAATTCGATTCATCACTTGGACTGTTGCGACTGGATGCGCACCGACGGCGGTTTCAGCCGACAGCATAACCGCGTCGCTGCCGTCGAACACTGCGTTGGCGACATCCGAGGCTTCTGCTCTCGTGGGCCGCAGGCGTTGTGTCATCGATTCAAGCATCTGAGTGGCCGTGATCACGAGGCGGCCACGCCGATTGGCCTCCACGATAATCCGTTTCTGCAAGACAGGCACGGCTTCCGGTCCCATCTCCACACCAAGATCTCCGCGTGCGATCATCACACCGTCAGATTGGGTTAGAATCGCATCCAACGCTGTCACCGCTTCAGCCCGTTCGATTTTGGCGATAATAGGAAGATTTTCCCCGCATTCGGCAATGAATGTGCGTGCCGCGATGATGTCCTCAGGACTTCTGACAAAAGAGAGTGCCACGAAGTCAATGCCTTGTGAGATACCGAAACGAAGGTCTTCCCGGTCCTTATCCGTGAGGGCAGGGGCGCTGACAAATGTGCCGGGAAGATTGATGCCCTTGTGCGATGCGATGTTTCCTCCGACGGTGACGGTGCATTCAACGAACCCTCCGGTGATTCGATCGCACACGAGCTCCACATGCCCGTCGTCGATCAGGATCCGCGCACCGGGGCGGATATCGCGGGAAAGGAACTGGTACGTGATAGGGATCTCGGTAACGTTGGCATGAACAAGCGGTTGGGCTCCAAGCTGTCCCCCGGATCGAGCCAGCATCGTCGTGAGACGAACCGCCTGTCCCGATTTCACTGCAATCCCTTTATCGGGCAAATCGCCCACGCGGATTCTGGGACCCTGCAAATCCTGAATGATAGCCACCGATACCCGTCTCTGTTCGGCAACCTGTCGGATCGCCTTGACCGCCGCAGCGTGAGATTCGCGGGAGCCATGAGAAAAATTGAGTCTGGCCGCGTCCATCCCATTCTCGATCAGCCGATCCACCATGGCGATCGAATCACTGGCAGGCCCTATGGTGCAGACGATTTTGCATTTTTTCATCATACGTTCATCGGTTCTTGACAAGATGTGACGGACATCCAATGATGCTCCCGTTAAAGTTTGATTATGTCCGCCACCGAGAGGCGGTGGCG
>NZ_CDLUDY010000069.1:0-4885 GCF_975968855.1 Petrachloros mirabilis | reverse complement strand
GTTTGACGTACCTAAATCCGAGTGACCTCAAAGGCAAGCTCATTGCGATCGAAGGCACGGACGGCGTCGGCCGCTCGACACGCATCGAGATGCTGCAGGAATGGCTCGAAGTGCAGGGCTACGGCGTCCTGACCACCGGATGGACGAGGTCTAATCTCATGTCGAAGACCATCGAGGTCGCCAAAGAAGGCAACATCCTCGATCGCTGGTCGCTGAGTCTCTTATACGCAACGGATTTTGCCGATCGCCTGGAGCATGAAATCATTCCGGCCCTGCGATCCGGCTTCATCGTGCTGGCGGATCGCTACATCTATACGGCCTTTGCCAGAGACTTTGTGCGTGGCGGTGACCGCAAGTGGATCAGAGACGTCTTCGGCTTTGCTTTGGTCCCCGACCTCGTCTGCTACCTGAGAATCGACGTGGAAACACTGGTGCTTCGCGTCATCGAAACGAAAGCCATGAACTATTGGGAATCAGGCATGGATCTCAGGCTAGGCAACGACCTGTACGACAGCTTTAAGAAGTACCAGTCGCTGCTGATCGAAGAATTCGACAAGATGGCGGAGGAATTCAAGTTCGAAGTCGTGGATGCGCGCAAGCCGCCGGAAGAGATTCAAGACGAGCTGCGGGCAAAGATCCAGGAGCTTCTGATCCGCGAAGGCATGGAACGGCCCGCCGCACAGATGACCTCGGAGACGATCAAGACTGAGCCCAATGTCACAATCGAGCAATCGAGAGCAATCTCTTAATTCTCCCGCTCAACCTTAACCAGATCCTTAGCCTTCTTCCCCAAGATCCGCAGTTGGCCGGGCTCCATCCACCAATGTAAAACTCCGCGGCCAATCTTTAGCGGAAAAGGAAGCCCGATCATGCAGGCGCCGGCTTTCTTGAACCGGAACGATGCCGATGGTTTTCCCGTCAACAGCAGGCCGGCAAGCAGGCTCAGGTGAGGTTCGTGTCCGACACAGAGGACGCAGGAATCGGGTTGAAGATCTTTCAACAACGTAGGGAATCGACCCGGGGCAGCATTCGGCAACAGTTCCTCTAATGGCTTCGCGGCATTCGGCGGCGCCATGACCGTGTACAGAATCCGTGCCGTCTCTACAGCGCGGACCAGTGGGCTTGAAAACACATGGGTCGGGCGCAGATCCAACCGCTTCAATCCAGCAGCAACCTGCGCAACCCGTTTTGCGCCACGCTCCGTCAAGGGCCGGTCGGCGTCATCGCCTTCCCATTCATCCCGTTCGACGGCGATGCCATGTCGAACCAAGATACAGTCCATGGATACAGTCCTTGTGGATTCGTCTCGCTACAGAGTCACCGAAGGATTGGTCGTATCCTCTTGTATCATTGACGCATGAACTCATGAGGATCAAAGTGGTAGGAAACCCCCGCCACGAATAGCATGGAGTGGAACGATCCCCCGAGAGGGTTCTTGTCAAAATTCACATCGACGAGGTTGTACTTGAATTCCCCGAACAGACCCACCGAATCGTTCAAGACATAGGAACGGACACCGGCAAGGAAGTTAAAGCTCGGTGTCAGGGACGCCTCAGGCGTGAAGCCACCCTCGGATGTGCGCATCCAATTCATGCCGATGCCGAGTCCGGCGTAAGGCTCAAACCTCCTGGTGTAGGGCAGGCGCGCGAGTGCATTGACCGCAAAGGTGGTCACACCAAGATCCTTGCCCGCAATTTGGCCCGACATAGGCCCTGACCCGGTTATTCCCGGGAGCGTCTGCTGTTTGACGTGCGGAGTGTAATTGTAGGCTTCAATTTCGAAACCCAGCCAGCTCCAATCCCGTTCCTCAAGGTAATTGCCGAATTTCAGGCCGTACGCAAGGCTGTTGACCAGTTCCACATCGCCGCTGTTATCAGAATCGAGATCGCCGGGGAACGCCCCTCCAATATGGCCCGCAGCATACATTTCAGCATACCCGGCATCCGCAAGGCCCAAGGTAGATACGAACACGACCAACAAACCAAAGCCCTGTATTGTTCTTGAACGACGTGCCATGGATCACGACTCCTTTAATAATGTAGCTTTGCCCTATCGTAAGGCGGTTACTTTAGCTGGGGGAGGTTTCATCTCGCAAGTCCGAAACAAGGCTGTCCGGACAACTCCACCCTCGCCTGCTTGATCACCGAACACCGGCGGCAATCTGCAAAAAGCTCCTAGAAACCACAGGGTTGTTCGCCGGAATGCAGCAGCGTGGGGCGGAGACAGAATCCCCTCCAGGGCATACCATCCCACGACCAGTTAAGGAGTGCATACTCCGTATGCACAACATGGCCGTCGATGATCCGGCCCAACCCCCCCACCCGCAACCTGAAACCGGCAGGCACAACGAAATCCTTCAACATCCCGAATTCAGTAAAGTTTCCAGCAGTATAGGCGGGATCCCCCCGGGTCGTCAGATAATTTTCTCCCCGCCAAAAATTCACGTACGGACGCCAGCCTTCGAGATCCACCCCTGCGGAGAGGAGGTAGCCGCGCCCGCGCGTGATCGGCTCCGCACTCGATGTCGGCTCGTTCTGATCCATGAAGTACAGCGCCATGACTTGCATTTCACGAAACCATGACAAGCCGGGCGCATAGTCGCCGGGACGGATCGTGAGGTCCGGGCCTACCGCCACTTGGAAATTATTCGACGCCGCACGATCCCGCGGGATTCCAGGGCCGAAAAAGGTTCTCGCCTCCGAATACTGCGCGCCTCCGCTATGGGCCCAATAGACCTGGCCGTTCAACCCGAAGATCTTGTGCGCCAGACGGCCGCTGTACCCGACATCGAAGAGTTCGGGTTTTTGAACCGTCTCGAGCTGATTCCACGAGATAAATAGATCCTGCTGATAAGCCGGCCTGTTCACGAGAAGCTGAAAGCCCTGCTCGATCGGGCGTGAAAAGAGCGTGGCATCGTCGAATATCGCATCGACCAGATAGTGGTTCCGGTAAAGCGTCCCGGCGACCAACGAGACCTCCGGCAGCATCTCCCACGTCGCCGAGAGGACGGGTTGAACCGCATGAAAGCTCTGAGTTGTTCCCACCGGCAATCCGACAAAGACCCCGGCATCCAATGATACCGAAGCGCTCGGCATGTACCGCAACACCGGCGTCAGGTATTGCCCCGCAAACGTCCCGTCGGAAGCAGCCAACCCGCCGGCAGTGACTCCCGGAAGCGCCACGTTGTACACATACGTCAACGAGTCCAACATCGGCGTGAACAGGCGCCGTGATGAAGGCTCATCGCTTTGCGTTGCGCTGGCGGGCGAACGGGACAACACATCGGAGAAAAATCGCCCCGTGCGTCTCGTATCCCAGTTCCAGTTGAACACGATGTACTCTTGATTCATCCAGCGCGAAGCTTTCACACCCTGCACAGATACGAAGTTAGTGATGTGACGCGCCTGTGCCCCTATTTCAATCGATGCGTCTTCGGTCAATTCGAGAGTTTTGGACAGGCCCAGTTCCATGAAGTTGCCCGCGGCAAATTCCGGATCACCTTGCTGACTCACAAAGGAAGTTCCACGCCAGAAGCCGAGCCGTGGCCGCCAACCATCCAGGTCCAGCCAGGTCTGCAGAAGGTATCCGCGGCCTCGCACGATACTCCCGCCCTGTCCGTTATCCGCCTCGTCATAACTGTTCAGATAGCTCGCCCGTACGCCGATTTCACGGAACCATTCGGGCATACCCATATCGCGTCCCGGTGACAGCACCAACCCTGGACCAAAGGCTGAAACAATATTGCGGCCGGGACGAAATGACCGGTCCAATTTGAGCAAGGCCTGCCCGTTCTCAACCCAATGCACCTGCCCATCGAACCGCAAAGGACCGAAACGGAGTTGCCCGGCATAACCCCAATCGAAGCGATTCGGCGCCGATCCCGCAAACGCCTGCGCCCAATTGATGAAGGCATCCTGTCGATAGTAGTCCCAATTCGCCGTCACCTGTGCGCCCTGCTCGATCGGTCGCACAAAACGGTTGGCATCGTCGAAGACCGCGTCCAAAAATTCCCGATGAGGAACCCGGAGCGTCCCAAGCCTGGTGGAAACCTGGTCAACCGGTCGATACTCCAATCGGAAGATCGGCCGCACCTGGGAAACCACCGTGTCATGACCGAAGGGAATGTTCGAAAAGACCCCCAGATCAAGATCGAGTCTGGAAGCCAAGCGGCGATGCGCCGTGACATTCAAGAGATCGCCGATCAGCGTGGTGTCCCGCCCGTAGCCGTTCGTGAACGTATTGTCCTGGAGTCCCTGCTTCTCCAGATTGAGAACATAGGTCGTCGTCTCAAGGCGTACGTCGAAGAGGCGGTCGGCTCCAGAAAATGGTAGTTCCTCCGCAAGGAGAGGAGAGGTATCACTGAGGACAGCGAGGCCTGTGTAAAGGAACAGCTGCACAATCAGAAGAGTCACGGAGAGGCTTGCTTTCCGAAGACGTAAAAAGCGAACCGGACCAGAGCATGGTGGAAACGGCCTGTCGATCATGAATCTATAGAAGCAGAAACGTTGTTCAGCAATTCCACCTCGACAAACCGTCGATGAATCGCCGCCAGAATAACCTGACGCAACTCTGCACGAAAAGGCTCAAGCGACTCCCCTTCAAGATAGCGATCCACCGTCGGAGGCAACCGGCGCCACCAGGCTCCGGCCGATTCCCTCGCCTTCTCCGCCGCTACGCCACCATGCGCGAGCACTTTCCTAATTTCCTCTTCAAAGAACCCCACATGGACTTCCTCATCATCCATGATGGAATGGAGTTCCGGCCGGACCTGCACCAGCAACTTGGCGAACTCCAGTCCTAGCGTTTCATAGCCGTAGAGATGGATGACGAGCGCCCACCACTGGCTAGGCACACGCGGCAGTTTCTCCCGAGCATGGGACACGAC
>NZ_CDLUDY010000068.1:0-6445 GCF_975968855.1 Petrachloros mirabilis | reverse complement strand
TTGTCGGAATCGTGTGCATGGACATGACCATGGTGGACGCCACCGACATCGAGGGAGTTCATGTCGGCGATGCAGTCACACTCATCGGTCGGGACGGGCAGGAGACAATCGGAGCGGACCATCTCGCCGAATGGACCGGTACCATTCCCTACGAAGTACTCTGCGCCATCGGCTCTCGTGTTCCCCGCCTCTACCAGGCCGCCTAGCTGACGCTCACGGCCAGGCCTGATCACCTAATAGGACACCTTGAGCGACACACCGCCGGTGTGAAGGGTGGTCCTGTACAGCCCATTCACCGCCGGATT
Organism: Petrachloros mirabilis; assembly: GCF_975968855.1. Taxonomy (NCBI): domain Bacteria; kingdom Bacillati; phylum Cyanobacteriota; class Cyanophyceae; order Synechococcales; family Petrachlorosaceae; genus Petrachloros; species Petrachloros mirabilis. The sequence goes on along the minus strand of NZ_CDLUDY010000068.1, from coordinate 6,140 downwards.
CCGATTACCCGCGATCGTGCGGTCTTCGTAGAGGGACGCCTGGTATGAAATGTCGAGGCCGACGGCCTTCGGCTTCAGGAAGCCGATTCCTAGTTCGCGGCAGGGAATCAACCCGAGAAAAGACCCATTTTTCCCACACCACAGCCCGACTCCCCCGCCGACGATGTGCACATCGGCTGAAGGAACAGCCGGGTCAAACGTCAGGTCAGGCATTTGATTCTGTTGATTCGTATAGCCGCACCGCAGGGCCACTTCCCACCCAGGCATCGATTGTACCGAGAGCCAGCTGTATTCCGTTCCTGCCATCAGCGCATAGGTATTTCGCCAATTCAGCGGTTGAGCGATCGTCACTCCATTCGAGAGATGAACATCAAGATTGCGCACGGACTTCCACCCGACATGATCAATGTCGAATTCCACTTTCCATTCGCGTTCGCGCGTTCGGAGTGGCCAAATCGCGATCGCACCTGTTATAATCTGCGGCAAGACGAAAGTAGCCCTCGCATCGGATGCCAAGGCACCGTTCGCCAACAGCGCCCCCTTGAGATGCAACGTCGCTTGGCTCCGATACATAATCCCGATGTTCACCAGCGGTTTCCCGTCACCATTGCGAAGCGCAGTATAGAGGAGACCGGCGTTGAACCCTGCCGCCGTGTCTCGTCCGGATAGCTCGACGCGGGCCCCGGCAGGGATGCCGAGCCCGCCGGGCCAGACGGACTGTCTCTCGATATGCCCTTCTCCGACCAACCCGGAAAATGTGTAGATGTCCGCCCCCAACCCGATCGACACGTTTTCAGTCAGCCGATACGCTAGCGTTGGCTTGATATCCAACAAAGGCAAGGAATTGAATGTCGTTGCCGACCTGAACGGCCCATCGACCGGCCAACGGTTCAACGAACCGAACGGCACCGTCACACCGACACCGGCTGTGAGGTCCCCCAGTGCCGTTAGCCCCACATCTCTCAGATTTGCCGTGACGTAGGTATGCCCTGGTGGAGGCCAGGCCGCACTGCCGTTGCGATCTCCCCTCACGGTGACCCCGGCCGGGCTGGTAAAGGTGGTCACACCTCCGGAGATCAACGCGCCGGCCATGACCTGCACTCCCCGCAACTGAGTCATGCCTGCAGGATTATAGTGAAGGGCCGATGCATCGTCGGCCTGAGCGGCAAAGGCGTTGCCCATTGCTGACGCAGCCGTCCCCTGCCCCTGAATCCGCGGAACCTGAGCGCTCACCTCATCAACCGCAACGACCCAGGAACAGAGGAGACCAAAGAGGAATGCACCAGTCGATATTCTCCCTCGCATTAATCCCATCATGATCCCCGACTCTCCACTTGATTCACCACCCCGCCTTTGTGTATGTCCATTTCCTGAGCGTCACATATCAACGTTGACAAGACATTATCCCGTTCGAAACCACGACTCCACTACACGTTGCAGCTCGTCGACATCGAACGGTTTCAAGAGGTACGCCTGCGCTCCTTTACCGATTGCCCTCACCGCATTCTCCTTAGCCTCGGAGGCTGTAACCACGACAATCGGCACCCGCTGGTCTTCTTGCCGTATTCGGCTCAGCACTTCCATGCCATCGAGCGAAGGAAGACCGATGTCGAGGATCATGCCGGAAAAAAGACCTGAGCGGAATGCTTCAAGCGCCGGTAACCCGTCAGCCTCGGTCTGGACCTCGTAGCCCATGGCACCCAAGCGGTCCTTCAGCAGTTCACGGATGTCGCTATCGTCATCAACGACCAGGATACGAGGCGTTCTCCCTGTTTCTATTTTCACGGACGGCTCTGTCGATACCCTCAGCGGAAGGGTGAAATACAATTCCGCGCCCTCCCCCGCAGAACTGTGAGCCCTGATCGTCCCCCCGTGCAACTCAACCAGCGTACGGACGATGGAAAGACCGAGCCCGAGTCCCTTGATCCCTGTTCTCGCCTGTTTGATTCTGAAAAATGGATCAAAAATCTTCTCGATGAATTCCGCTGGAATACCAGGCCCCGTGTCCTGAACGGACACGCCCGCGTGCCTGACACCGTCCTGCTTGACCGCGACAGTAATACTGCCTTGCTCCGGCGTAAACTTCATGGCGTTATGCACGAGATTGATGACGATCTGAAACAGCCGATCGCGATCCGCCCAGACGAGCAACGGTTGGTCCGGATAGAGACAGACAAGTTGCTGTCGCTTAACCTGACCAAGCGGACGCAATTGCTCGACTACCTCGCTCACACAGGCTCCGAGATCCAACTCAGCGGGAGCCAATTCCAACTTGCCTGTTTGAATTCTCGTCCTGTCCAACAGATCTTCGATCATCCGTATCAACCGCTCTGAATTATCCAGCATCCGGGAAAGATACCGCTGCTGCTTCTCGTTGACCGCTCCCGTCAAGCCGTCCAACATGTTCTGCAGAAATCCTTTGATGGACGTAAGCGGCGTTTTCAACTCGTGTGACACATGTGACATGAACTGGGACCGCAGGCGATCGGCCTGCTCCAACTCAGCAGTACGTTCCCTCACCTTGGCCTCTAAGCCTACATTCAGTTCCTCGATCTGCTGGTAGGCCGAAGTATTATCGAGAGCAATGGCCACCTGGTGCGCAAAGGTGATCATCAATTCGAGGTCGTCTTCGGTGAGGCTTCGTTCTCTCCTCCGATCAACGATCATGCTCCCGATGATGCGGTCTTTCGTCTTCAACGGCACCACCATGAGAGCCTTCGTCCCGGTCAGCAGGGCCAGCTTCCGGTTGTGCGGATGGAGCCGGTCCCATACGGCCTTCACATCACTGATGAGCAGCGGCTTCCCCTGTAACAGCACCATCCCCTCGGGACTAAGAGGGTCCGTGACCGGAATTTCTAGCTTCTTGGCGAACTTACGTATCGACGGCGAAACGCCGTCCACCCGTGCATCCGTTGCGACCTGGCGGATCGGATCAAAAAAGGAAATGATGGCGCGATCGTAATGAAGATCGCGGGTGAGCGTCTTCAAGACCTTTTTCAGCAGTTCTTCGCGGTGCAGCGTCGAGCTGAAGAGCAGCCCGGCCTGATGCAGCACGGTCAGGTGCTGGACCGTTCGTCTGAGTTGAACCCGGGTTTGTTCCTGTTCGAGGTAGGCCTCGCGCAGTTCCTCGTGGCGAGACTCCACAAATTGAATCTGCTCATGAATCAACGCTTCGCGTTGCTGCCCATCTCGTCGCAATCGCCAATTGATCCATACTCCTGCGTACAGCACGGGCATGAGTCCCGCCAGCACCACCTCACCCGCACTCATGCCAGGAAAACTCGCACGCATGACGACCGCTATCAGGAAGCCAAACGCACCTCCCCAAAGATATCCGGACAGGTGCCCGCGCAGAGACGGATGCAAGGCATGCCGTTGCGCAGGATCTTTGAGCGGAGACAGGAGCCCGGAACCCGGCGTTCGACCACGATCACTCGCCTCTTCTCGGCCAAGGGAGTTCGCCAACGGCTCCATTTGGGGAAACAACTGATCGATGCGACTTGAGAGAATGCCTGCAGGTCGAGCCTCAATCTGATCGGCCGCATTCCGATCGGAAAACCCTCCGACCCTCCACATCCTTCGAATCAATCCGAAAGACGGCTCGGAATTCCATGTGATATCCCATTGACACCATGCGTCGTCATTCGCGATGCAGGAAGTTTCTATCAGCGTCGCAGGCGGTAATCCATGAACCCGTGCGGGAACCGCAGCCATGATTCCCTGAGCCGCCTGACACATCAGGTAGGTACAACGCCGGCGGTAAGGCCCATATTGCCGTAGCGTACGCTCCGCGAACCGCATCGCGAGCGTCGCGGATCGCCTCGTCACTTCGACTACACGGCACTCGATCGAGCCTGAGGCGAACTTGTTGCCGAAATAAGGAAACATCCCGTAGATTTGCGAAAGCGAAAACGGCCTGGCCAGAACCTGCATGATCGGCGAAGCTTTTTCCATCCCGCCGCGAAACACAAAACTGGGATCACCGGATATCCGTTCACAGAACTCATAGAGATACGCCGTAAACTCATTGGAATAACTATTCCACGCATTCTTCAGAAAGGCTGGCGTGACATGATAGACAGGGTCTTTAATCCGCTGATTCAGCACAGTACAGAGATCCTGTACTGCTCGTGAGCCAGCCGCTTCCCCCATCTGATGGGCAACACACGACTCCAGGAAGATGGCTGTCGCTCTGATGCTCATGCCTGCCACATCCCGGATCTTGTCCCCATGCTCATCGACACCGAAGGGACGAAATTCCATGTATTCCCGTTCAAGGATAGAGCGGTCTTTCGGCAGGAGGAAAGTGCCTGAGAGGAGGGGCCGGACGTCGCCCGCGACACCGCTGTTCATCGATCACGCTCCTAAGCGGAGGCGCGAAGCGCTATTGCTTGATTGTTCTCTTCAACCGCTTTTCCACACTAGCCGTTTTCGTCGTCAGACGCCCCGAGCGTCCTCGGCGATAGTCGACCTTGATCGTGCACGAAATCCGGCTACAATCTTTTTTCATGCGCTCATAACATTTCTTCACCACGGCAAACACCTCATCCCATTCGCCTTCAAGCACAGTCCCCATCGGGTTGAGGCGGTAATCCACTCCGCTCCTGTCGATGATGTCCAAAGAGCGCGCGACATACTTCCCTACACTCTCGCCCTTCCCCAAGGGCGACATGCTGAATTCCAATAACACCATGGTGGGACCTGCTTTCTTTCTAAGATTTTGCCGCAGTCGGCTCACTCTTTTGCCTTGCCCGTTCTTCAAGCCACACTTTCGGGTACTGCACTTTGCCCAACAACCTGAACCCGTCTAACGCTTCGCGCAAGAGCGCCCGGCGCTTTTCAGCGTCCGGTTCGTTCGCCTTTGCCTGCTCCCGCAATTGACCCAGCCATTCGACAAACGCCACAAACTCAGCGTCCAAAATCCGCTCCAGGTCCTCCTTCATGAAACCGGACAACACCGGAGCGACACCGCTCGTCGTAATCGCGACGCGGACATGTCCCGACGCCACCACCGCCGGCATCGTGACCGTAGACGCTTCAGGCATATCAACCGACCACAATGGAATTTTCCGTTCCCTCGATCCGGCAAAAAGCGAACGGGCAAATTCGCGATCGCCGCGGATCATGTTGAGGATCAAGATCACTCCCTCAAAGTCCGTTTCCCGAAATTGCCGGCACCGATGGATGATTTTCGCAGAGGCCGCGAGTTGCTTGAGCCGTTCATGCAGAGTCGGCGAGACAACCGTGACTTTTGCGCCGGCGCCCAACAATCGTTCCGTTTTTTCTGCCGCCTCTTCATCTCCGCCAAGCACCAGAACCGCATAGCCCCTGACGTCGAACGTAAGCGGGAATCCAGGATTTGCCGCCATGTTACTGCCTCCATTCAAAAAGAAGAGCTATCATACAACAGAGACTTTTCCAGGGTAAACCGTGCACTCCCTTTTTCTTTATCACACCGGTATAATGCAGTGCATTTTACAACCATTTACTCACAGGAAGGTGTCATGGCCGGATACAATCTGAGGACGCTTGGCCTGGCTGGAATTATTATCGGTCTTGCGGCTCTTGCCGCCTGGCTCGGCTTGGCCCATAGCTGCGACCCGCAAGGCGGAGAAGGGGTTATTGCCGGAAAAATTTTGATTAGCCCGGCCCTGGCCGATCAAGTCCGTTCCACAGATGTGCTGTTCGTCATCGTCAAGAGACCGGGCGGCACACCTCGCCCTGTCGCAGCCAAACGAATCGAGAATCCTCAATTCCCGGCAGAGTTTGAAATCACCAATGCTGATGTGATGATGCAGGGGTCCGAACTGCGCGGGATGGTCGACGTGATTGCAAGACTCGATCGAGACGGCCAAGCGGGTCCGGCGCAGCCTGGCGATATCGAAGGCCGTTATGCCAAAAATCCGACCCTGCCCGGCGGGCGCGACTTGGAAATCATCTTGGATACGGTGAAGCAGTGATGGGGAAGTGCTGAGACACTGGGTTGGGTTTGGTTGGCTTTGCGGCTGTTCAGACACGTTCTTCGGCAAGACCGCAGGGAGCGAAAGCCCGAGGCGTATGTTTCTTGATACGTTGAGGGTTTGAGCGAAGCGAGAACGAAGCCGAGGACGTGTTTCAACAGCCGGTTATGGCCCGGAGGG
>NZ_CDLUDY010000067.1:0-4239 GCF_975968855.1 Petrachloros mirabilis | reverse complement strand
TGGGAGCTTGACGGGCCTTTTCGACGGCCAGCTTTCCATTACCTGCCACGTGAGTAATCAACCCCTGTTGTGACCCGTGTTCGCGCAGATGCCGCGTGAGTGCTCTCGTATCAAGCCCTTCTATGCCGACGATCTTTGCGGACTTGAGATACTCTTCCAGCGACTGTCGACTCCGCCAGTTGCTCGCGATCCGGCTGGCTTCCTTCACAACAAAACCTTCCGCCCAAATGCGACGAGACTCGACGTCCTCGGGAGTTACTCCATAATTCCCGATGTGGGGACAGGTCATCGTGACGATCTGCCCTTTGTACGAAGGATCGGTGAGAACTTCCTGATAGCCGGTCATGGCGGTATTAAAGACCACCTCACCGACCGCCTCACCCTCGTACCCGAGGGCGCGGCCTTCGAACACCGCTCCGTCAGCTAAAGCCAATAGCGCCTTCTTCACGCAAGGACTCCCTGGTTTACCGACGAACGCTTCGCCTTCATACCCAGCAGCACCATGCCCAAGACCAAGTTCACGATATACAACGACCGAACCGGCATATGGAGACGAAAAAACGCCTCAAATGCCGCCTTTCTGGCCTGCTCATCCTTCAGCGCAAACGCTTCCGCTTGCAAGGCTGCAGCCTGGGGGTGAAGCACCAAGATAATGATCCCCGCGATCAAGCTCATCAGCACCACCAGGATCAGTTCACCGGACTTCACTTGTACAGCCGGATCTCTACTCCACCAGCGATAGCCCATCGAAAGGACCAGGCTGACGATCGCCGCCACGACAAGACGATTATATCCTTCGAAGGTTCTCGTCAGGAAAAAGCCTCCTGAATCCTGGCCGCCAAACGTGTTGAAAACCGCAGGGATCACCGCACCGATCAAAACTAGCAATCCTCCCACCCAGACGGCGAGCGCGAGCAGTTCTAGGGTCAGCGCAGCAATACATCCCCACTGGGCACGTCGATTCACGCGACCACCGGCGCCTCGAACACCACGCGACCTCCCACAAGTGTTGTCACCACGAGTCCCTTCACTTTCCACCCGGCAAACGGCGTGTTGCGGCTCTTTGAACGGAACCTGGCCGGATCAACCTCCCACTGCGCCTGTGGATCGACAATCGCGACATCCGCATCGGCCCCCACCTCCAACGTCCCTTTCGACAGGCTGAACGCTCTGGCCGGCGCTGTACTGAGTTTTTCGATCGCGGATTCCAACGACAAGACCCCTTCTTCGACCAAAGCAAGAGTCAGCGGGAGCGCCGTTTCCAACCCGACGATTCCGAACGGTGCTTCCGTAAATCCTTGCTGCTTTTCCTGGGTCGCGTGGGGGGCATGGTCTGTCGCTATCACATCGATCGTCCCGTCTCGCAACCCTTCCTTGATCGCCTGAACATCATTCCAAGTACGCAAAGGCGGGTTCATTTTCGCGAGCGTATTGAATCCCCGTACAACCTCTTCCGTCAGGGTAAAGTGATGGGGACAAGCCTCTGCTGTCACCTTGATGCTCCGAGACTTCGCTTCTCGAACCATCCGAACTGATCCGACCGTACTGATATGGGCAAGATGTAGCCGTGCCCCCGTCAGCTCGGCCAACGAGACATTGCGCGCCACCATGACATCTTCTGCCGCCGCCGGAATGCCTGGGAGCCCAAGTTCAGTCGAAATCAACCCCTCGTTCATGCACCCGCCCTCAGCAAGATGCAGATCCTCGCAATGGTCGACAACCGGGACATCGAACGCCAAGGCATACTCCATAGCCCTGCGCATTACCAGGCTGTTCATCACGGGTTTGCCGTCATCTGAAATTGCCACGCAACCGGCTCGGCGCAGATCTCCGATTTCAGCCAGTTCCTTTCCCTCAGAGCCCTTCGTGATCGCACCGATCGGCAACACATTGGCCAACCCTGCCTCTCGCGCCCGTTCAAGCATAAACTCGGTAATGGCTTGATTGTCGTTCACAGGATTGGTGTTCGGCATGCAACAGACGGTTGTGAATCCTCCTGCGACAGCCGAAGCTGCTCCCGTTTGAATCGTCTCTTTGTACTCGAAGCCCGGTTCCCGAAAGTGCACGTGGAGATCAACGAATCCCGGCACGACTAAACGCCCCTCCGCGCGAATAATTTTGGCACCAGCGGGAGCCTTGAGATTCGGACCGACGGCAGCCACTTTTCCCTGCTCGATAAGCAGATCGCACACAGAGTTAACCCGCCCTGGATCGATGATATGTCCGCCCTGAATAAGTATTGCCACGATTAGTTCGCTCCAGACATGAGATACAGGATGCCCATTCTGACCGCCACACCATTCGCCACCTGATCTAAAATCACCGAGGCCAGACTATCGGCCACTTCTGGGGCAATCTCAACCCCACGGTTAATCGGACCGGGATGCATGACAATCGCTCCAGGTTCGGCCAGTTTGACACGTTCCGCCGTCAAGCCGTACAAGCGGGCGTACTCTCGAATGGTGGGGAACAGCGCCCGTCCTTGCCGTTCCAGTTGAAGACGCAGCATCATGATCACCTGCACATCGCGAAGGGCTTCGTCAAGGTTATAGAAGACCTTTGCACCCAATTTTTCAACGCCGACCGGAATCATTGTCGGGGGACCGACAACATGGACTTCAGCACCCAGCTTCGAAAGGGCGTAAATGTTCGATCGGGCAACACGACTGTGCGCCACGTCACCGACAATAGCGACCTTCAGCCCTTCGAAGGATAGTCCCCTTTCACGGATGGTATACAAGTCGAGCAAGGCTTGCGTGGGGTGCTCATGCCATCCGTCACCTGCATTGATCACCGAAGACTTGACTCCGGAAGCAAGCGTCTCTGCGGCACCGGCAGCCGAATGCCGCAATACGATAATATCTGCCTGCATGGCTTCTATATTGCGGGCGGTATCGAGCAAGGTTTCCCCTTTGACGACACTGCTAGACGAAGGAGAAAAATTGATGACATCAGCGCTGAGCCGTTTTGCCGCCAACTCGAACGACGTTCTGGTCCTTGTGCTCGGTTCAAAGAACAAGTTCACAACAGTGCGGCCCCTAAGCGCGGGAACTTTCTTAATTTCGCGGCCCGTCACTTCCTTGAACGAATCCGCCGTTTCGAGAATCAGCTTGATTTCTTCGGCCGCCAACGGAGCCAAACTCAGGAGATCTTTGCGTTTGAGGCTCATGGTTTGGTCTCCTTCACGACTTGAGAATGACGACACGGTCATCCTCGCCCGCCTCTTCCAGCAACACCTGAATCTTCTCTTCCCGCGAGGTCGGAATATTCTTGCCGATATAATTGGCTTTAATCGGCAGCTGCCGGTGCCCGCGATCGACTAACACCGCCAATTGGATTTCGGCCGGCCTCCCTAAATCGATGAGACCATCCATCGCTGCGCGAATTGTGCGGCCTGTAAAAAGAACATCATCGACCAACACGACGATCATACCGGCGATATCGAACGGCACAGAGGTTTTCCGAAGGATCGGCTGCTCCTTTCTAAGCGCCAGATCATCGCGATAGAGGGTGATGTCCAATTCCCCGATAGGAACTGTGACTCCCTCGATATCCAGTATTCGACGAGCAAGACGATGAGCAAGGTACACTCCTCCCGTCCGGATCCCCACCAATGCCAAATCCTTCACACCTTTGTTCCGCTCGAGAATTTCGTGTGCGATACGGGTAATGGCACGGGCGATATCGCCTGATTCCATGACCAGTCGTTCCTGCTGTCGATTCTCTTGAGACGGGTTTTTCATTCTCTTTCAAGACATAAAAAAACCTCCCCACCGGCATGCGATGAGAAGGTCGTGCAACTGTTCGGGAACGGCGCCCTGCGGCGACTCATTTTCACTCCTTGCTCACCTCTCAGGATGAGCATTAAAGGTTATCCTATCTTACTGAGGCCCCAATAGGGCTGTCAAGTTCGGCAAGTCCGGTAAAACTACCTCGGTTTGATTTCCTCCAGTATGAATTGTTTCGGCAGGAGAACGGGCAGGACGAGACCGATGGGATCGCCGCGTTTAATCGTGGTTGGCTTCCAGAGCTGCAGAATGAAGTTGGTTGTGAAGGCTTCATAGTCCGGCAGCCAGTCGTATTGGTTCGGCGTCCGCTTGTATTCTTGCGTCTTAATACCTTCCCACACGGAATAGGTGCGATCGGGAAAATGATAGAAATGGTTCGGGATATCCTTCATCATCAGGCCGACATGTTTGGGATAATAGAAACGAATCCCGCAGCAGAGTTTGGGATAGC
>NZ_CDLUDY010000066.1:0-6166 GCF_975968855.1 Petrachloros mirabilis | reverse complement strand
GTCCAATACGCTGGTCTTGGGGTCACGGCCGAACCGAACAGTTCCGCACTGGTGCGCGGTGCCGGCGATCGGGATTTTCTTTCCTAGATAGAGGTGCGTAGGCAGAAGATGGTCTTCGCAGCCAAGATGATTCAGCATGCTTTTGAGCTTCGCCGCCAATCTTGTATGCGCTTCCAGGTTATTTTCCGTATAGGCTAGCGTGATGTTTCCCTCCTTGCCGGCGAGCACGCGGTTGTTCGGATCCGGCAAATCCTCCGAGGTCATCCAGAAATCGAGCGAGTGTTTCGCCATCTGATCGAGGGCGAAGCCGGGGGCAAAGGCCGGCGCCCCTCCCCGCAAGGTGTCCATGTCCGATTTTCCGATCATCGAGATGTGCCCCATGGGAAAGTCCCAGTCGGGAGACGAGTAATAGAAATCGTTCAGGCCGATTGTCTTCTGGAACACCGTCGGATTGGGCGTCTTCGAGATCGCGAGCATCGCCGAATTGTTGTGACACATGTAGTGGCGACCTACCATGTCAGAGGAATTGGCAAGTCCGTTCGGATGCTTATCGTCGGCCGACTTTAACAACAGCGCGGCTGAGTTGATCGCGCCGCAGGACACCACCACGATGTCGGATGTAAAGATTTCTATTTCCCCATTCATCTCCACCACAACTCCCGTCACCACTCGTCCCGGGCCCTTTGCTTCTAGCCTGGTTGCCTTTGCATTCGTCATCAGCGTCACGTGCGGATATTGCAGTGCGGGATCGACGCAGACCACTTGGGAATCGGCTTTCGCATTCACCAGACAGGGGTAGCCATCACAGGTATTGCATCGGATGCAGTTCCCCTTTTCAGGTTGCTCTTCATTACGCATTACGCCAACTGGCAAATGAAACGGCTTGTGGCCGCACTTCTGCCAATCGTCGTGGAGTTGTTGAATGCGAGGCTCATGTGCCAGAGCCGGATACTTGTACGGTCCGCTGGCTTTCGGTTCGGTCGGGTCCTCACCGCGGTTGCCATGCACGTGGTACAGGTGCTCGGCCTGGGTGTAATAAGGTTCGAGTTCGTCATAGGAGATCGGCCATTCCGGCGAAATGCCGCCGTGATGTTTTATTTCACCAAAATCCTGAGCGCGCATACGGAGCAGCGCCGCGCCGTAGACTTTCGAGTTCCCACCGACGTTGTAATGGATACCGGGGTGAAAGGTGTGGCCGTCCTTGTCCTGCCAGGTTTCCTTGGCTTTGTAACGGTTTTCGATAAAGACGGTTTTCGTATTCCAGTTATCTTTCTCACGAGGTAGGTACCCGCCGCGTTCGAGCAGGAGGATCTTCTTGCCGGATGGCGCCAGCTTCCAGGCGAGGGTGCCGCCGCCGGGACCTGTGCCAATGATGATAATGTCGTAATGAGATGGCATGTTGCTGAGTCGGCACAGGAGAAGAAGTCTTACAAGGATGGAGAGTGGAAGGGGACGGCAGGACTTTCCTGCTCAGGTGCAACGGCTCGACCATACTAATTTGATGAACAACTGCCCGTCTATTTCTGCTTCGCAATGATCTTGTACTTGATCTGCTCATACGCTGCTCTTGGGAGAATCTTCTTCTTAACCAGTTCGTCCTTTCTGGCGTAGGGCCGGCCCTTGATGATCTTTTCCGCAATGGGATCGCCGACTCCTTTCAGCGTCTTGAGCTGATCCGCCGTGGCGCTGTTGATGTCAATCAAATCGTCTTGTTCGGCCGCGTCGGCGATTGGTGATCGCTGCACTACCGCAGGAAACAGAAGAAACATGAGCAAAACTACACACGTCAGCCCCAGTACACCTGCCCCTTGTATCAACCTCGTTCGCATGGCAACCTCCTTTGTGAACACGTTGGCTGTCCTGCAACGTGAATATTGTATAGTTTCCGGCCGACAACTTCGCCCCTCTGTTCCTCCACGTGCGGTGGCCATTACGGGATATAGGTTAGGAGGGACCGGCAGATAAGGGTGGTCTCACTATGCGGGTGTCCGAGGAGTTATTTCCTGAGAAATACATTCCACCGACACTATGGCCTGTTGGTTGAATCCAGCAGCTCAGGATAGTTGCAGCGAAAAATGCAGCGCTTGCCGTTCTGGTGATGTAATTTTGCGCAGTACACATGCTTGAGGGTTTTTACTCTTTTATATGCCTCGGCGGCTGCAAGCATGCCCATCGGCGGAGCAGTGAGATAGATCCAGAAAGCGGTCCACAGGTTCGCTGGGATCGCGGACGCGAATGTCCGAGCGGGATTCATGCTCATGCCTGAGAGCGGCGACTCGACGCTGATAAAGATGGCGACAAGACAACCGGCGGTAAGCCCTGTATAGGTTGCAAGCGACTTGTGATTGGACATGAGGAGGACCATCAGCATCAGACCGAACGAGATGATGACTTCCGCCACGAAAGCGACCATGGCTCCTGGAGTTCCCGGTACGGTGACGACGTAATTCACCGATGGATGTTCGATCGCCATTCCGACCGTTACCGCACTGACTACCACACCGATCAACCCGCCCAACGATTGGGCCACGATATAGAAAAAGGCATCAGCCCCTTCGATTTTCCCGAGTCGGTAGAATGTCAACGTGACGGCGGGATTCAAATGCGCGCCTGATTGCTTTCCCCAAGGTGAATAAATGAGAGCGACGGCTGTCAGGCCCATGCAGATCCCGATGACAATGCGTCGAAGCGTCGAGTCCGGAATGAGGGCATGAATCGGGGAATGCGGATATTCGAGTGCCGTCGTGGCGATAGCGGCCGAAATCATGAAGAAGCCAAGCCCGGCCGCTTCCATAAAGTATTCGGGCCAGTGAGCACGCAACGATTCAAGAGGCAACCGCATGGGCAATCGCCCTTCTCCGACTGCCGCCGAAAGAACGTGCCGGCATTTTGCAAACCGATGACGTGCCGACCATATACCGGATTTGCTTGGGAGCCGATCCTCGATAATTCGCACTGATCCATATCTCTTCCGCTGTTTCGTGGCAGGGCCGGCAACGCCAGCGGGTAATCGTCATGGCTCCTTGATCATCCTGAATTTCCTGACAACTACTGCTGATCATCGTGCGACGACAGGTCGGACAAGTCATGGCTGCCTCCTTTCTCCTTACATCAGCATGAACACGGTTTTCGCGGTTTGATCTGTCGGTCGATCCGGATGAACGGAGCGCAGGGTCCGCTCCCAACGGCATAGTCAGCGACAACGTTCCCGCAGCTAACACAGCGGGAGGCCCAGCGTCAGACTCCGAGGCGTAAAATGTTCCCTGACGGCCATTCGGTTACAGCGCTCGCACGGCATAGCGGCTTCGTTGCGTCGTCGGGATTTGTGTGCGAACCGGTTGCACCTGCGGTATCAGCGCATCAAGTCGCCATAGCCATTCCAGGAAGTCGACCCGCTGCGATAGCCACCAGCAGGTCGTAGCGAACCGGAAATCCCAGGCTCTCTGTCTTATATGTCGTACGGCCCAGTAGGCTTTGGCTTTCATGGATCACCTCGCTTCCTTGACGATGGGTCGTCAATGAGACGCGGTTCTTACAAGACGGGGAGGTAGGTTCAGCGGGTGAGGGATGCGGAGGCGAAGGCATCTTGCAGTAAGAGGGCAAAATCTTCCCGAGACAATGACGCCAATGCCTGCTCCGCTTGTTGCCTATAGTAGTAGGCCCATTCGGGACTCGTGTACCGCGATATCACATAGTGATAGAGGTATCTTGCCTCGGGAACCCGTTCCTGCGCTCTCAACATTCTTGCAGCTTGAACGATACAGGCTGCACTCAGTTCTTCGGGATCGACAGCGGTCCGTACCGGTTGCTTGACGACATGGTTGCCCCCGAAAGTTTTCAGCCAATCAGGCGGCTCAGAGTCTTGGAGTTTCGCTTCTTCCAATTGTCCTATCGCCTGCTGCAACAGATCAGCATCGGTCGTTGTCATGCAGCGTTGATAGGTAGACCACAAAGGCATAACCGAGGGGGAATGCTGATTCTGCCATCTATCGAGCCAGGAAACACCATGACAGCCCGTGAGCAAGATTGTCAGAAGTAGACCAGCAATGCGCATAGCAGTTCTGTCGCCATGCACCACCGTTTCTTACGGGAATAGTCTGAAAATGTCCATTAGCGGTGCTTCTCGCCGAAGGCTTCCGTCAGCCGAGCTTTTGCAGCAGAGGAAGGTGATGATTTGTGAGCGGATTCCTCCGCCGCCGAACGGCGTAGGGTCTGCCGAACCAATCGTAACTGATCGCGATAGCGTGCACAGGCCTCGCAAATCCAATAGTGGAGTTGGAGCCGGAGCCTGGCGGACCAGGGGAGCGATCGATCCATCGATTGTGAAGCCAATTGCGTGACATCTCTGCAGGGGGGAGTGATTCGAGCAAGGAATGAAATGATCATTGAAGCATTACGGGTTAATGACGTGGCCTCCGCCTCTGCCCAGTTCTGCTGTTTCCCTCGGGGAGTGAGTCGATTGAGCGGAGGGTTTCTTACGCCTCTTGACAACCACCTGTTTCAATTGGGATTTCTCAGATTCAGGATGGATGCCAAGATCTTCAACCAACGCTCTCAGCGGTTCTGCGACCGACCACGCCTGGGCGAAGCAGCCGCGGGGGTTATGTGGCGCATCGCCATCGAAGATTTCCGAAACCTGCCCCACACAGGCTTCGTGAAGATGGGCGCTGAGACCTTCAAGGAAAGCACGGGCCTGCTCGCGGGCAGCCGCTTTCTTTCCTTGCACCTTGAGCCAGGCCGTGACAAACGGACCGAGGAGAAAAGGCCAGACCGTCCCTTGATGGTAAGCCCCGTCCCGTTCCACCACGCCGCCTTCGTAACGGCCACGATACCGACTATCGCGCTGCGAGAGCGTACGAAGTCCTACCGGCGTGAGGAGTTCGGTTTTAACGATGCGAAGCAGGCTTTCAGCCTGTTCCTGCGGCACCAGGTCCTCGTTCAAAGACAGGGCATAGAGTTGATTGGGCCGGAGTGAGCTGTCGTTTCCCTCAGGGCCATCGATCACATCGTAGAGGTAGCCGCCGTCGGTATACCAGAACCGTTGCCGGAAGGACTCTGCTGCTTGATCATGATCCTTCTGACAGCGTCGGGCATAGGCCGTCTCACCGAATTTCATGGCGAGCGATCCACCGACTGACAAGGCGCGAATCCACAAGGCTTGAACTTCGACCGGTTTGCCGTGGCGAGGAGTGACAACCCAGTCTCCGACCTTCGCATCCATCCATGTGAGCTGTACGCCAGGGATGCCGCCGGCAACAAGGCCGTCTTGATCCATCCTGATGCCGTATCTGGTCCCGTTCCGATAGCCGTCCAGAATCTTTTTTACGGCAGGCCAGGCAATCGCACGGACACGCCGGCTGTCATGAGAGTAAGTCAGGTAGCGATCGACCGCATGGACAAACCACAGCGAGGCATCGATCGTGTTGTACTCGGGTTCTTCACCAAGATCAGGGAAGCGGTTCGGCACCATGCCTTCTGAGATATGCGCCGCGAAGGATTCAATGACCTGCCAGGCAATGCTGTGACGGCCGGTGACGAGACAGAGCCCGGGTAACGAGATGAACGCGTCGCGTCCCCAATCGGTAAACCAGGGATACCCGGCGATCACCGTTTGCTGTGGACCCCGCTCCGAGAGGTAGCTTTCCGCAGCACGCCAGAGTTGACCAACCAATGGATCACCGCCTGGGGCTGCATCCTTAAGCCTTGCTCGTCGCTTCTTCTCTGCGTCGACGAGTGCCTGGACATCGAGTTGCTCGATGTTCTCCGAGGTAAAAACCAGTGTCGCCTCCTGTTGTGTTGCGAGGTGAAAGGTGAATTCACCGGGCGACCACCAGTCTTCGGTATAGTCGAGTCCACGCCGTTGTTCGACGGGATATTGGACTTCTCGAAACCAATGAGGTTCATGGCGGTACTCTCCCATATGATTGAAGGCACGGATAGTCGGCAAGTCGCGATAGGGCTGCCAAGCCATTACCCGGTCGTCTCCCGAGTGATTGTTGTCGAGACCCATATTTTCGTGATGCGTGGAATGGTAGTCGCGGCCGCTCAACATCGGTCGCACGCGGAGCGTCACGGAAGCCTGTGACTTCTTACCAACACGCCAACGGACGACGACGAGATCACGACCCTTTGCACAGACAATTTCTCGCTGTATGTCTACTCCGGC
>NZ_CDLUDY010000065.1:0-11768 GCF_975968855.1 Petrachloros mirabilis | reverse complement strand
CTCACAGACCGGCCCAACCACATCGACGGCATGTTTTGGGCGATGCAACAACACCTCGGAGACGGGACGGATCTCGTGATAGGCACTATACAAACTCGGCCTAATCAAATCATTCATCGCCGCATCGACGATGACGAACCGCTTTGCCTCTCCAACCTTTTCATACAGGACCCTGGTGACAAGGATGCCCGCATTCCCTACAATCACGCGCCCAGGTTCCATGACTAACGTCAAATTCAAATCCTTCACGAGCGGGGAAATCGCATCAGCATAATCCTGCGGCAACGGCGGTTTTTCGTCAGAGTATGTGATACCCAGCCCCCCTCCGATATTGAGGTATTGGATGTTGATTCCCTGTCCCTTTAACGTCCCGACGAGCGCCACCACTTTTTTCAACGATTCGACGAAAGGCGTCACTTCCGTCAGCTGAGACCCGATATGCGCATGAACGCCGACGACCTCGATGTGTCCCAGCGAAGAGGCGCGCTTGAATTCTTCCAAGGCGCGATCTGCCGCAATGCCGAACTTGCTCTTTTTCAAACCGGTTGAAATATAGGGATGCGTCTTGGGATCGATGTCCGGATTGATCCGCAGCGCGACACGCGCCTTCTTCCCGACCGATGCCGCCACGTCATTGATGGCGTGAATCTCCGCCGACGATTCGACATTGAACATAAGAATATCGGCTTTTAATGCATCTCTGATCTCTTCGGCATTCTTGCCCACACCAGCGAATACGATCTTTGAAGGAGGCACTCCTGCCTTCAACGCCCTGAACAATTCTCCTCCGGAAACAATATCGACGCCGCTTCCCTCTTTTGCCATGAGACGAAGGATCGCAAGATTGGAATTAGCTTTCATCGCAAACGCAATGATGTGCGGGATGTCCTTGAAGGCACCGTCGTACACCCGAAAATGTCTGGTCAACGTGGCATGGCTATAGATGTAGCAGGGCGTTCCGACTTCCTTCACGATTTGACCGAGCGGCACCTGCTCACAGTACAGTTCGCCCTGCCGATACTCGAAATTATGCATCCTGAAAATCCTCTCTCAGCATCTCGAGTCCCGCGAGTGAGAGTCCCTGCAGCGAGTTCTCAAAAGCGTCTCTGAACTTGCGATAGCGCACTCTCACGTTCGGGACAGCGGCCTTGATCGACTCCGAATCCACGAGCGCTTTCAAAGCATCGGGCGTCGCCAACTTAAGATGTTCAAAGTTGACGATGACGTCCATCTTGGCTTTCTCGGCGCCTTCGACGATTCGCTTGATGAGTTCTTGCACGCTAAGGCGGTCCAGCGCTCCTTCCAGGTCCACGAATAGGGCCGCAAACTTGTCGTGCCGCTTCACCTTGATGTGAAGAGCTAAATTCTGAGCCGAAACAGATTTGGGATCAAACCGCTGTTTCAACGCATGGAGTGCGCTCGGAATCAACTGGTCTTTGTCCAATACCGGCAGTTTCGCTTGCAGGTTCTTGAGCACCGACGCGAGGGGAGACAATGTTCCCTTCGGGCAACTTCGCTTGACCAACTTGCGAAACTCCCGATTCATCTCCCATCGGGCGACCAAACGTTGCTTCGTACCGGAAAGCCGGTACCAGATGTTCGGCAGAGAATAGAACTGATGATTGGCCCAGTGGAAGCCCTCCTGCAATTGCTCCGGCGTCATGCGGCTCGGTTGAAACACGACGTGTTTGCCGTCGTACTTCGACCAGTCCCAATCGAAAATACGCCCGGCGCTCTGGTAGCGATCAAACAAGGCGGTTCCCGGCAACGGTGTCAGAACATTGAAATAGGCCAGTTCAACCTGATTCTTGGTTAAGAAGTCCACCGCCCGCTCGAAGACCGCTTCATCATCGTTATCAAATCCGAACACGATGCCAGGATTCACCATGATGCCGTAGTCATGAAACATCTTGATCTCTTGCGAAAACTTCTGAACCCGGTTGAATGGCTTATTCGTTTCGTCGAGACAGTCCTCGTCGAGCGATTCCATTCCGACGAAGACCGATACGCAGCCGCTCTCTGCAGCGAGTTTCACCATCTCTTCATCATCGGCCAGAAACAGCGTGGACTGGCAGCCCCACTTGAGCTTCAGCGGTTTGAGCGCGGTCCACAGCTCTCGGCAATAAGCGCGGTTGCTGTTGTGAAGATCATCGACAAAAGCAACGATGCTGCCGTCTTCGATACCGACACGAATCTTTAGCGTGGCCAGAAACGCATTCCAGAGCGGTTCGTCGCGGATTCGCTCGACCAGTTCGCTGCGAATCCAGCGTTGGACATTTTGTAATTCTGTGACGACTTCCTCGACCGGTCGACGCCTGGTTGTCTTGCCGTTAAAAGGGGACACACTGCAGAATTCGCAATCAAAATGACATCCCCTTGTAGTGAAACTGCACTGCCGCGTCATATAGGAATCAGGGCTGAGCAGTTCCACACGAGGACTCTTGTAATGCTCCAACGCCGGAAAGGCCGTCATCTTGTACACGCGCTGCATGCGCCCCGCCTCATAATCGGCAACCAGTTGGGGCCAGAGATCTTCGGCTTCTCCACACACAACTGCGTCGGCATACTGCAAGGCCTCGTCGGGACAGTAGGTAGGGTGGACGCCTCCCATCACCACGGTCTTCCCTCGTTTACGGAACTCCTTCGCGATTTCATACGCACGGGGCGCGTAACAGGTCATGATGGACAGGCCCACCATGTCGCAAGGATCGTCGAAATCGATATCCTCCACCGCCTCGTCAACCAAATCGACATCCCAATGCTCCGGCGTATAGGCGGCAATAGTCGGTAAACTCAGCTTGGGAAACCAGACGGCACGGCGCTCCGAGGCCGTCAGGTGGTACTGACTGTCTCGAGGATAGGGATCGACCAACAGAAGCCGTCTGCCCGATGTCGGCTTGAGAGATTGACCTTGTCGCATAGGTTGAATCAGTTGCATCGGTCTCTCCTCCGGTTCATTGTATGAGAAGATAGGACGAAATGATGCCCTTTTCTTTTATTTATTAACGCGTTCCGACTGGCCGCAGGGATGGCAGAATTACTTCCTGGCCCTCCGGCTCTTCCTGATCATTCATTTCCGCGGTCTCGCGTTGCGTCGCCTCTTGCGCATCGCGCTTTTTCTGTTCCTCAATCGTCCTGGACACCCCCACCGTTTCCGGCGGAACAGGAGATCCGACCACGCCACACGCGGTTCCCAAGAGAGTCATTACCGCGATCAACGTGCGGTTCATGACAACATCCGTTCAAGCTCAGAGATCCGCTGTTCAACGCACCTCTTTGCCGTCCCCCCGATTTGCGCCTTGCGATCGATCGCCGACTGAACGGTCAATCGACTGAAAACATCCTTTCCTATACGATCGGAAAACTTCCGCAATTCCTCGAGCGACAAGGAAGTCAGCTCGACATCTCGATTCAAGGCAGCCCGCACAATCCGACCGGTGATCGCGTGAGCTTCGCGAAAGGGGACGCCTCTCGTGACCAAATAATCGGCCAATTCGGTCGCCAGGAGTCCGCCGCCTTGTACGGCATGATTCAGTACGTTCCGGTTTACTTTGATACGACGCGTCAATTCAGTCAACACTTGAATCGAAGCCGACACCGTATCGAGCGCATCGAAGAGCGCGGGCTTATCCTCTTGTAAATCTCGATTATAACTGAGCGGCAAGGCTTTCATAGTGGTCAACAAATGGACCAGGTGGCCGTAAACGCGGCCCGTCTTGCCGCGCACCAGTTCTGGCACGTCCGGGTTCTTCTTTTGCGGCATCATGCTGCTGCCGGTACAAAACGCATCGGGCAACTCGACGAACTGAAATTCCTGTGTGGACCAAACGATCAATTCCTCACTGAGCCTCGACAGGTGCATCATCACAATCGACAAGGCCGCGGCGGTTTCGATCATGAAGTCACGATCGGAAACCGCATCCAAGCTGTTCGTCGTCACTTGAGGAAACCCGAGTAGCCCAGCCGTGTATCGACGATCAACCGGATAGTTCGTTCCAGCCAAGGCTCCTGACCCCAAAGGCATCACGTTCAATCTCACACGGGCATCTCGTACACGCCCTTTGTCCCGCTCGAGCATATCCACATAGGCCAACAAATGATGGGAAAACAGAACCGGCTGTGCTCGTTGGAGATGCGTGTAGCCCGGCATGGCGATAGCCCGATTCGCTTTGGCCTTCGCGACCAAGACCCGTTGAAACTCCCCAATCCGTGAAGCAAGGGAATCCAGGTGATCGCGAAGGTATAGCCTGACGTCTAAGGCCACCTGATCGTTCCGGCTTCGGCCTGTATGCAACTTACCGCCCAATGAACCGATCAGCTCCGTCAGCCTGCGTTCAATGGCCATATGAATGTCTTCGTCGGCCGGCGAAAAGCGAAATCGCCCGCGATCCAATTCCGTCTTCACCGATTCCAATCCCCGGACAATGGTCCTCGTTTCACCTGTTGTCAGCACGCCGGCCTTTTTAAGGGTCTTACAATGGGCGATGCTCCCCTGAATATCATGGGCATAAAGCCTCCGGTCGATCGCGACCGAGGCAGTGAACGCTTCTACCAGTTTGTTCGTTTTCTCTCGGAACCTTCCGTCCCAGGCTTTGCCGCTAGCAGCAGTAGCCCGAGAAGTTCTTCTTCTGGTCCCCATCAGGACGATGCCTTCTTCCGTTGCGCCCGAATCTTCAGCCGCAACGCATTTAACCGTATGAAGCCTTCGGCGTCTTTCTGGTTATAGACCTCATCCTCTTCAAAGGTGGCGATGTCCAACCGATAGAGCGAATTCCTCGATTTCCGGCCAGCCAAAGTACAGCTTCCTTTATAGAGCTTGACTCTCGCCGTTCCAGTCACGTCTTTTTGGGCTTCGTCGATCGCGGCCTGCATCATTTCTCTCTCTGGGCTGAACCAATAGCCGTTATAGATCAGCTCGGCAAAACGAGGGATCAAACTGTCCCTGAAGTGGAGCACCTCGCGATCCATCGTCAAGGACTCCAATCCCCGATGGGCGACGTGCAGGATCGTGCCTCCCGGCGTCTCATAAACACCTCGCGACTTCATCCCAACGTAACGATTTTCGACTAGATCGACTCGCCCGATTCCATGTGCCCCCCCTAATTTATTGAGATGGGCAAGGAGAGTTGCCGGGCTCATTTTCTTACCATCGACGGCCACCGGATTGCCGGCTTCGTAGTCAATCTCTACTTCCAGTGATTTGTTCGGAGCCCTCTCAGGCGAAACCGTCATCTGAAAAATTTCATCAGGAGGAGATTCCCATGGATCTTCGAGAATCCCGCCCTCGTAACTCACGTGAAACAAATTCAGATCCATACTATACGGCTTAGCCTTCGTCGCCGTCACAGGTATACCGTGCCGTTCCGCATACTCGATACATTCGCGCCGAGACCGCATTGCCCATTCCCGCCAAGGAGCAATGATCTTGAGCTTCGGAGCCAAGGCCGTATAGGTCAATTCGAATCGAACCTGATCGTTCCCCTTTCCCGTCGCCCCGTGCGATACGGCTTCCGCACCTTCCTTGAGCGCGATTTCAGCCTGCCGGCGGGCAATCAACGGGCGCGCAATGGACGTGCCCAACAGATAGCTCCCTTCGTACATCGCATTGCCGCGTAACATCGGAAATACATAGTCCCTGACGAACGTCTCGCGCAAATCTTCGACGTACACTTTCTTCACGCCGAGCTTCTGAGCCTTGACCTTTATGGCTTGAAGATCTTCACCTTGCCCGAGATCGGCGCAAAAAGCGATGACCTCAGCCTTGTAGGTCTCCTGCAACCATTTGAGGATGACGGAAGTGTCGAGGCCCCCCGAATATGCCAGCACCACTTTCCTGATCGCACGACTCATCGTGGTCTTGTTCTCCTCTTGCCCAGCAACTTTGCCAGAATTGCTTTCTGCATGTGAAGGCGGTTTTCCGCCTGATCAATCACAACCGATTGGGGACCATCAAGAACTTCCGCGGTAATCTCCTCGCCTCGATGCGCCGGCAAGCAATGCATCACAATCGCATCTGGCCTGGCCTTCGAGACAAGACGGCTATTCACTTGGTAAGGTGCCAGCACCTTCAGCCGTCGGGCCTGTTCCCTCTCCCGCCCCATGCTGATCCACACGTCCGCATAGATGACATCCGCGTCCTTCACCGCCACACAGGGGTCATGGTCGAGTTCGATAACCGCCCCTGTCTTCGTCGCTTCAGCTCTTGCAAGATCTACGACATGTTGATCCGGCTGATAGCCGGACGGACAGCCAAGCGCGATGGTCATTCCCATCTTTGCCGCAGCTTCAATGAGGGAATTAGCGACGTTATTGCCGTCCCCGACATACGCAATCTTGACGCCTTTGAGTCGCCCCTTCTCTTCCTTGATCGTCAGCAGATCCGAGAGGGCCTGACAGGGATGGCTGAGGTCTGTGAGTCCGTTGATAACCGGCATGGTGGCTTCCCGGGCCCATTCTTCAACCGTGGAATGGTCGTACGTGCGAATCACGATACCATCAAGGTAACGCGACAAAACCCGAGCTGTGTCGGGGACACTCTCCCCTCGTGAGAGTTGGATGTCGGCCATCGGCAACACCATCGCATGGCCCCCTAATTGATTCATACCGGCCTCAAACGAGACTCTCGTTCTCGTCGAGGGCTTCTCGAACAACAGCCCTAACGTCTTCCCTTCTAGCAGCGGATGTGGAATACCACGGCGTTGCTTTTCTTTCAGACGGGCGGCCAGCGTCAGAAGACTTTCGATGTCCGCTTTTGAAATGGCGGCTACATCGAGAAGATCCTTCACGAGCCCTGCGCTTCTTCGCTTCGGCATATTCGGCCCTCTCAAGGCAACTCTAATGAGCAAGCTTTGACTTTTCCTGCCTGACGCAGACCTTCGTCAACACCTCAAGCAGATGATCGATCTCACCTTGCGAAATAATCAGTGGGGGCACAAAGCGAATCACATGTTCGCTTGTAGCATTAATTAACACGCCCCGCTTCAGGCATTCAGCCACAACCATCTTCGCATCGAGTTTCACCTCAATCCCTTGCAAGAGGCCCAAGCCTCGAACATCTTGAACCGCATTATGACGTTCTTTGAATTCCAACAAACTCTTCCCGAAATATTCACCTATACGACGGGCTTGATCGAGCAGGCGGCCTTCGATGAGTACGCGGAACACAGCCAATGCCGCGGCACAAGCCAATGGGTTGCCGCCGAACGTCGAAGCATGGGAACCAGGCTCGAATGCCTGGGCGATTTCTTTCTTGGCCAAACAAGCTCCGATGGGCACCCCTCCCCCCAATCCCTTAGCCAACGTCATAACGTCCGGCTGAACACCCAGCTGCTCGTACGCGAACAGCGTTCCTGTTCTTCCCATTCCAGTCTGTACTTCATCGAAGATCAGGAGAATGTCTTTTTTTGTGCACAATTCTCGCACCGCTGCAAGATATCCTCGATCCGCCACATGGACGCCCCCTTCACCTTGAATCGGCTCGAGCATAATGGCTGCCGTTCTCTCGTTGACCGTCTGCTCCAACTCCTCAAGATGATTGAAGGCCACGTAATGGAAACCGGGCACGAGGGGGTCAAACCCCTTCTGCACCTTTTCCTGGCCGGTTGCTGTCAGTGTTGCCATCGTACGTCCGTGGAAGGAGTTCTTCATCGTGATAATTTCAAACCGGCCAGGCCCGTATTTGCCGTGGGAATAACGGCGCGCAAGTTTGATCGCCGCTTCGTTCGCCTCTGCACCGCTGTTACAGAAAAAGACCTTGTCGGCAAAGGAATGATCCACCAGCGCTTCAGCCAATTTAACCTGCGGTTCCGTGTAATAGAGATTGGATGTATGGATAAGTTGAACCGCTTGCTTCTGGATCGCCAAGACAAGATCCGGATGCCCGTGTCCCAAAAGATTGACGGCTACCCCTCCAACAAAGTCTATGTATTCTCGTCCTTCCAAATCGTAGACCTTCGTGCCACGACCTCGTGCAATCGAAATCGGCTGGCGCACGTAGGTATCCATCAGGTACTGTTCGGCAGCTTGCTTCAATTCTTCGGTCGGCATGGCAGACGTATCCCCTTGTAAAGAAAGGGAAGCTAGCACAGCAAACGAGGGAAAGCAACCTGAGAGGCCACGCCCAAACAGGCCAACCCATCAATCGCTTCATTTCCCTCTATGCCCGGATGATGTGATACTCTCCCTAACATGAAAACGTGCGAGCATTGCCAGCAGCAAAATGACGAAGCCGCGAAATTCTGCTACCAATGTGGGACGGAGTTGGTGAAGCCTATTGAGTCAGCCATTCCATCAGAAGCACTCAGTCCAATTAGGCAAGATGAGGACCTCTGGCGGGCTTTCATCGGTCCAAACGCTGACCGCTACCTGGAAAAATTCAAGAAATTCGGTACGCATCAATCTCCAAAATTCGCACTGACATGGAACTGGCCGGCCTTCCTCTTTGTCTCTTTCCTTTGGTTCCTCTATCGAAAGATGTATCTGTATGCGGCCGTCTATGCCATCGGACCGATAATTTCCACCATGATGACGGGAGACATGAGCAGCGGGATTGTCTGGAGCATCGTCGCCGGAGCCACAGGCAATTATGTCTACTATTGGCACTGTCGAGAGCAGATCGGTGTGATCAAGCAACGGAGTTGGAACGACATCAACCAGCAGGATGCGGCGATTAAAGAAACGGGAGGCGTCCAACCCTATGTCATCTATGTCGGCATCGCCCTGTATGTTCTATTCTCCATGACAATGTTCAAAATGATTCAGGAAGGGTCCCTTGAGGAAGGATCAATGCCAGGCAAACCAGCCAAATCAACCGTCACGATTACCACGTAATAACAAACGATCTATCTCGCCCTTTGCCAGCTAATCCAAGCCTGGAACCAGGCGAAATCCTCCTCATAGGCTGCGCCTCCTGTATCCCCTACTTCTTGTTTCTGTTCGAGCTGGGTATAGGTTCGCGGCCAGTTTTTTTGCCACCACGACTTCAACTCATCCGGACTGTAAGGCTGTCCATTCTGGCTCAGGATACCTGCTGCTTCGCAGACGGGAGCCACTAATGGCCAATAGCGATCTTTCCCAAGACCCAGGCCTCGGAAATGCTCGCGCAGGAGAAAGACGACCCAGAGCTCCGCACTGTGCTTCTTGTTGTGCTTGAATGGCTGCGTCTGCCGAAGCGGCACTGGATCGAAGGCTTTCACAATGGAAGTGTAATCCGGACCTCCGTAGGTACCGGCTGCTTCTGCAATCCCTTCGATAATATTCGATAATTCTAATTCTGCAACGGGTGATGGACTCATAGTTTTCCCCGGAATGACTTCGAAAAGCGGGCTAGGGGTCGTGAGCAATTCGATCAGCGGCTTGAGCTCACGCAGCCTGGTGGCAGCGGCTTTCAAAATTTGCTCGGATTCCAACCAATAATCCGGGTCGTTCTTTGTCAGCCGTTCGCGCCCCGCAGGAGGCAGTACCGTGGGGACCCAGTACCGCATGAGCACAAACAGGACATAATCGACTTGACCACCCACTTCTGTAATGCGAGCCAGCCACCCTTCCGATAGTGCTCGCTTGAAAAACGACTGCGCTCGACTGGATATAGCCAGACGATCGGCTATGCCGATCCACCAACTCTCTAGAGCTGTCCAATCGATATCGGATGACGGAGGTATAGTCATTCCGTGAGACGGTGCGATAAGGAAAGGAACCGGTACGGCATGGTACTTCTGCATTCCGAGGAAAGCAACGCTTGACTTGACGAACTGTTCCAGTATCCTTGAGCCTGTTCACGATCTTCATCGGCCAGGAGGGAACGCAATGGGGCGTTTGGTGTTGCTGCGACACGGCGAATCTCAATGGAATCTGGAAAATCGATTTACCGGGTGGGTCGACGTTCCCCTTTCACCGCGAGGCGTGCAGGAAGCGAAAACCGCCGGCGAAAAATTGCGCGGCTTCACGTTCAATCGAGCGTTCACATCCGTGCTCACCAGAGCGAATGAGACCCTGCGACTAGCTCTAGAAACTATCGGCCAGGCCGGTATCCCGGTCGAGAAAGACAAGGCACTCAATGAACGAATGTACGGGGAACTGCAGGGGTTAAATAAGTCAGAAACGGCGAAGAAATACGGTGATGCCCAAGTAAAAATTTGGCGCCGGAGCTACGACGTCGCCCCGCCAGGCGGGGAAAGCTTGAAGGACACTGCCGCACGTGTGCTGCCTTATTATGAAAAGAAGATCAGACCGCACCTCCTGCAAGGCGAAACGATCTTGATTGCGGCGCATGGAAACAGCTTGCGGGCACTTGTCATGCAGCTTGAACAGCTGTCGAAGGAACAGCTACTGGAGCTCAATATCCCGACTGGTGCTCCGTTACTCTACGAGTTGGATCATACCGGGAAGGTACTAAGCCATCGCTACCTGTGAGAGTTTTGCCTCTCAGCCCACATCCTGCAACAGTCGTCCATAGGTCTCGACCGGCACCGAATCGATCAAAAGCGTCAGGACATTCCTTCGATCTTCTTCGTTCACAAGACGCTCTTCTTCCAGCCACAATCCCACTTCCGCGCTAATCCCTAGCGGACTGATCCCATCTTGAATCAGTCGCTCGTATCGTTGCGTCCGCTCTTTCCATTCCGTCAGAAATGTGTCCCAGGCAATCGGGCCGACGGGATAGATAGTTCCCCACCCGTTTCCGACTGCGTTCAGGACCAATTCGGATACCGCCTGCTGAAATTTAGCCGGGATATGGGCCTCAATTGCCGCGTAAATCCAGAAGAGATTGAGCGAAAGGATTTCCCGCGTAAGGGCCTGCGCCCGTTCGGTTGTCGATTCGATCCCATACTCTTCCAATTGAGGTTCCAGCACACCGACCGGCATGGCAGCAATCAAAACCGAGGCCGCTTCCTTTGGTGTCTTGGCTTGGCCGGACATGAATCCTCCTTGAATCGTTGCAAAGGATACCGCAGCAAAGGAGCGCACTCAAGCAACTTGTCCGCGTATCACCCCTGTGCTAGCATCCGGCCATGTTTTCAACAGACCGAGATACTCTCAATTCCAAAAATCTGTTTAGCACTATTGCTGTTCTCACAATTCTCCTCGTTTTCATGCCGACGGCACGTGCTGAAGAGAATCGCCTGGGTTTCGGCAGCGACATCGGTTTCACCACAGGTACGGTAGATGGAACTACCTTCACCTTAGGGCTCAACTTCGATTATTACCTCGATCGAAATTTCTCCTTGGGACCCACCATGCAAATCAGTCCGATGGGTGACCTCTTTCAAATCGCCTTCGCTGGCGTGGGCCGTTACCACTTACGCCTCGACAATAAAATCAACCTGGTTCCGTACATGGGAATCGGGTTAATCCACGTGGATCTTGATCGAGGAGCAGGACCTGCTCGCGTCGACCGCAACGATACAAGCTGGTTTTTTCCCATCGGCCTTTCGCTGGAATACCAAGCAGTTCAAAACATTGCGCTCTCTTCGACCCTCCAAGTAAATCTTCACGATATTAACCTCTCCCCTTCACTGCCCGAGAATGATCATACAAGCGTAATGCTTCTGTTCGGTGTTCGTTGGGGACCCTAGTCTTCAGTTACGGAGTCGGTCACTTCCCTATTAACACGCGTGATGGGACTAACACTGGACACCTTCGCATTGTTTCCATCTTAAGCTCCCACGCTGGCAGCACTTGTAAACTTGTAAATAGCGGCCCTATTTCATACGGATTCCGGGCAACAAAGGCTTACGTCATGTCAATCAAGGCCTCTTCGGTTAACGGAT
>NZ_CDLUDY010000064.1:0-3421 GCF_975968855.1 Petrachloros mirabilis | reverse complement strand
GGCGATCTACATGGCGTTGAACCCCTCCTCGAAGATTACTATGGATTCCTGTAGCGCTTGTTGCCAGTGAAGCCGCAGTCATTCTCCTCTAGACCCCTTAGATCCTGTTATCGCTCTTGGGGGCTTCGGATGATCGGTTGATGACCTTTCTGCCTGATCGGAGGTGGAAGACATTACCTGAATAGACTCCCTGATGTACGTCCTTCTCAAGGACAAGTCCGTTATCATCATCAGCTTCAGAATTGTTCGCCACCGTATTGTTCGCGAGGATGAGGCCGTTACAGGCAACCGCGTGGATTCCCGTGAACGTACCTGAGAAATCCTTGTCCGTGATCTGGATGGTGCAGGCCGATACAATAACATCCTTAGCCTGCTTCCCTTCGATCCGGATCCCTTCACGTGACCGTGGCCCGGCCTTGTACGCCGAACACTGGCGGAGGATCAGGCAGTTACCCACAATCGAGGAACTCCTGCCGTTCCTGATCCAGACGGGGTACACGCCGGATGCCGCATGGCAGTTCATCACGTTGAACATCGGTTCGCCGCCCTCGGTGATGTTCAACACAAAGCCGTAGTGGTTATGGACGAAGAAGCACTCCGATATGGTCACCCCCTCGGTTGCTCCCTCCACGAGAACGCCGTAGATTGAATTCATGCCGTGGCAGGAGTCGATGACAAAGCAGGTGGAGTTGCCAGTCAGGTGGATGTGGGTTTTGGTCGTGGCCGCTATGGAGGAAGATCCACGGAAGCTGCATTGGGCGATCCGGCCGATGTGGGCATTATGAGCGCGAATGGAACCAGTCCAGTAAGCCTTGCCACCGCGCGCCTCAAAGCGGCAGTCGTGAACCGTCAAAGCCGGGTCGAGACGATCCGAACTGGTGAAATCCGCGAACAAGGCGGTCCCGCCATCCGCGACACTGGTCGTGAAAGAAATACCACTCACGCAGAAGGAAGCCTTTTGGGCCCTGGATTCCCTCCAGGTTCGAGTTTCGGCCAGGTGCAGTCCCCCTGCTTTCGTCCAGGCAAGCCGTGTCACCCCGCTTCCTGCTCCGCGGATGACGACGGTCTTGTTCTTCATGGATAGGGTCTTTGAGAGAATGGCCGTGCCTGCAGGTATCTTCAGTACGCCCCGATCGGGAAGCGCGTCAAGGGCCCTCTGAAAGGCGCCCGTGTCGTCAGTGGTGCCGTCCATATTTGCGCCGAAATCCGTAACGTCTATTTCCAGCTCTTGCGGAGCAGAAGTGACCGTGCTGGAAAGCACCAAGAGTAGAAGGAGGGCTATTCGCATGTCATTGCCTCTGATGAACCAATCAAAGCTGTGCCTCGGAATCGACGGACAGCGTTTTCTGTCGTTCCAACGAGGATACTTGGCAACGACAACAATCCCGCGGTTTAGTTCAAGCGATTCTGTAGGGAATGCCCGCTCGCGTGTTCCTGTCAATCGAGTGACCAACGTATTTCACCGCAGGCTAAAGCGGGCGGCTTCTTTGTCTATTTGGGATCACTCGCATGGCGCGTTCATGATCCGCTTGCATGTCTTGGTGATCACCCGTTTTCTCCCGCCATGCCTTGAGCTGTGCACATAGCTTGTCTCGGATATGGGAAAAGGCCGGATCATCGATGAGATTGCTCATCTGGTACGGATCTTTTTCCATGTCATAGAGAAGCCATCCACCATTGCCTGTGTGGCCGCTGGTCGCATACAGGTATTTCCGAGTACGAATCGCGCGCCACGGTGAACGGAATGCGGTGTTTCCAGAAGCCGTCTGCTGGAGAAATACCGAGTCCGGCCCCGGTTTGCTCTTCAGTATCGCCTCGCACAGGTTCTCGCCCTGCACCTGCTCCGGAATCGGCGCACCGCACAGGCCCAACAATGTCGGCATGACATTTACTGAGCCAAAAAGCAGGTCCGTCTTTTGCCCCGGGGCAATACGCTGGGGCCAGCGCATGATAAAGGGAATACGTGCGGATTCCTCGAAGGGCCGACGTTTGTATCCCGCTCCACGCGGTGAGTCCTCATGCTTATGGGAGTAGTGCATGTCGCCGTGATCCGACGAAAAGCAAAGAATCGTATTGTCGGCCAATCCCAAAGATTCCAGGGTTTTCAGAATACGCCCCAGCAGTTCGTCCAAGCTTTCGACCTGCCCGTAGTATTTTGACAGTTGCTCTCGAGCGGCCTCTCGATACTCGGCGGCAACATTGGGACGGATTGGTACATCCTCCGGCCGATGCGTATCGTAGCGTTTCGGGGGTCGGTAGGGGTTGTGAGGAGGTCCCCAGGAGAGGAACAGGCAAAAGGGTGTTTCTCTGGTTTGCTGATTGAGAAACCTTATGGCCAAATCCGTCTGCACTTCGGCTTCATAGGCTCCATCCTTCACGGGAATTGGCGTTCGGTCGTTGTTCAGGTAATAGCACGTGTTGAAGTAGCGGTGCGTAACCTCATGCCCGGCAAAGAAGTCCCAGCCCACTCGACGTTCCGGCTCTACGAATCCTCTTGGCTTATTCTCTGATCCGTGCATGTGCCATTTCCCGATGTAGCCGGTGGAATAACCTTGTGCCTTCAGGACATGAGCCAACGTAGTTTCCTTGGGATCCAGTCGATATCCCACTTTGTGGCAATACTTGCCCGTCTGTAAACCCACACGATAGGCGGAGCAAACCGGAGTGGTTGAAAAGGCATGTGTAAACAGCAGGCCCTCCCGTGCCACCTTATCCAGATTCGGCGTGCGAACGGCATCTGGCTCCTTTCCCGCCCCGGAGACACCTGCCATATTGCCCATGGCCGAGAATCGCATCTGGTCTGCAAAAATGTAGAGCACATTCGGCTTGCTTTTTGTTTCTTCCCCTTCGGCCCTCAGGGAAACGGAGGCAACAATTCCAACAGCCAACAGGCTAATGAACTGACGCCGATTTAGTTTCAATTTCATCCTTGTCAACTTTCTTCTCGCTCTCTTTGTATTGCTCGCTGATTTGTGGCTCACGGTGCGCCTGTCCTCTCCTTGCGGGCCGTGTCCTTCGTGCGTCTTGTTTTCTTGGCCGGGGACGACGCACTTGGTGCATAGGCCGGATTGCGCTCGCTGGGCAGCTTGGCGTCGGTCCGTGCGATCCACGCCAGCAATTCGTCGAGCAGTGCG
Organism: Petrachloros mirabilis; assembly: GCF_975968855.1. Taxonomy (NCBI): domain Bacteria; kingdom Bacillati; phylum Cyanobacteriota; class Cyanophyceae; order Synechococcales; family Petrachlorosaceae; genus Petrachloros; species Petrachloros mirabilis. The sequence goes on along the minus strand of NZ_CDLUDY010000064.1, from coordinate 287 downwards.
TCGCGTTTGTCGACGCGGGTTTTGGCAAGGTCGATCCGTTCCCCGATGTCGTCCTGCAGATTATAGAGTTCGACAGCGTTGTTGGTGGCCAGCGCGTCACGTCCGCCGTCGAGCTGCCATTCCTCGTGGTACAGGTACAGTTTCCAGTGCCCCCGGTTGATCACGCTGACCGGACGTGTCCGAAAGACCGGATCGCGACCCCGCGTGACAGGGTTGTTGAGATAGCCGGGGAAGTGCCAGAAGATCGACGCCCGCGTGAGCGATCCCTCGCCGCGCAAGAGAGGCAG
>NZ_CDLUDY010000063.1:0-9578 GCF_975968855.1 Petrachloros mirabilis | reverse complement strand
GTGGTATCCCCCCAGACTTCGCGGCCGACCGGAAGCGTCATCGCATCCGCGCTCAAGCCGGATACCAGACGAGGCACGATGACGGCGACAGCCTGATCCTCATGGATGCGGGTAAACGCGCACAAATGCTCCCGCCTGTGTCCATAAGCCTCCAGCGGAACGTATTCGCCGTCCTGGAACAATCGGAGGTGATCGCGTCGATACCGCAACGCCGTCATCGTCAGATACAATTTAATCCGGCCATCGGTCCTATTACTGATCAACTCACGGACGAATGCGGCGCGATCAGTTGTGTCGCCACAGGCCTGATCGATCTCATCGAGTAATTTCATGCGTCTTCCATAATCGACCAATCGTCGGTTGTCGGGATCGACCAGACTCAAATCCCACAATTCAGTGCCTTGGTAGAAGTCCGGCACGCCCGGGGCCGTGATCTTGATCAAGGTTTGCGCCAGAGACGTGACGATCGCGTAGTGCGCGATCTGGTTCTGGAAAGGCATAAAATCAGCCAGGAAAGGATTATCGGATCCGCGAGTCAGTATCGTTTCGACAAACCGGGTAACGGCGTCTTCATACTCAAGATGAGGATTGACCCAACTGGAATGGACCTTCGCCTCACGGATTGCTTTGATCATGTAGGCTTGGATGCGCTGCACGAAGGATTCATGCTCTCCTGCACCTTCCATTGCGAAGGGCCAGGCACCAATCAACGTTTGATACAACATATACTCGTCGTTTCTGCTAGGCGCCCTGTCGCCATCGACTTCCTCTGCATGCTTGCGATTCAATGTGCCCCAGCGGGTGACGTGGTTTTTCCACCCATCCGGCATTTGGGAGAGCACGGCGATACGGGCCCTGACGTCTTCGCTGCGTTTTGTATCGTGAGTCGATGTGGCTGAGAGGGCATGAGGAAACCGCGCACGTCGCTCTTTCATTTTGGCGTGAAATACGTTTGGAGTGATTCCGAACTGCTGAGGGTCCCCGCCGACTTCATTCAACGACACAAGCCGCGTGTAGAGATAGAAGGCCGTGTCCTCGACACCCTTAGCGGTTACAGGACTGGTCGTCTGCTGGAATTTCATCGTGAACTGAATACGGGATTGGCGGTCTTCCTCGGTCCGTGCCTCCCACTGTTGAAGCAGAAGGTCCCGCACGAAATCGAAAAGGAGGCCGCTCAGGGCCGGATTACGCCGTTTCGCTTTTTCGACGGCAAGCCGGATATACGCGCGGTCTCGCTCGGACACAGCTTCGGACTCCGGCGCAATGTAAGTCCGATATACCGGGAAGCAGGCAATAATCTCACGGATGGCGTGCGTCAGGCTGTTCAATGTGAAATCGCGTGAACGCCGGTCCCGTTCCGAAAGTCGGTTGAGCTGATGCCCGAGCACGTTCAATTCGCTGGCCATGGACACGCGCATGATCAACTGCTTCGACTCGTATTCGACTTCGTCGAACGGCTCTCGGAATCGTGTGAACCGTCCATACAAATCGGTGAATGCACGTTCATTTCCGCGATTTACGAACAGGCCGTTCAGGAGATTGAGAAATTCGTATCCTGTCGTTCCATAAACCGGCCAAGTTTCTGGAAGCGGCTCATCGTTCGCCAGAATCTTTTCGACCAGCAGGTACAGCGGCTTCTCCTTCGTTGCCTCGTCACGATCCAGTTCCGCACGGGCCCAACTCTGCAATTGAGTCAGGTAATCCTCGGGGTTATAGAGCCCGTCCACATGATCGATTCTGAGGCCGGTCACTGCCCCGTCCTTCAGGAGGCGAAAGATCAGCCGGTGCGAGGCGTCGAACACGGTAGGATTTTCCATGCGAATCGCGGCCAGTTCATTGATGTCGAAAAACCGGCGATAGTTGATTTCTTCTGAAGCGACCCGCCAATAGGCCAAACGGTAGGCTTGGTCATCGAGCAAATCGTCCAGGAGATCGAAGCTGCGTGGATCGCCTTTGGTTCCATTGAACAACCTGACGTTTTCTTCGATGAAGTCGGCAATCTGGCCACAGTCCCGCATGAGCGAGGCGAGCCGTTGCTTGATGATCTCCTTTTCACGATAGCGCTCCTGTACTCGTTCTGCATCCCGGTCGTTTCGTAACGGCAGGTGCCCGAGGGCCGTGATGATGCTCTGCAATTCGAGCAATCGAGGATCGCTGGATCCAAGTCGCGCGACGAGCGTATCCATTCGGCAGGAGAGGATGGCGATCCAGGGGCGGGGTGCTACCGGCAGCGAGACATCAAAGTACCGGATCACAAACCCGCCGTCTTCATATTGGAGTTGGAGTTCCTGATTCTCCAGCGCCCTGCCATAAAGATCGCCCAGGATCGGTAGTAGCACTTTATCTTGTAATTCGCGTTTGACCGGGTCCCAATCGATGTCGAAGAAAATTGAATAAGGAGAGCTGGGACCGTTTTCCAAGACGTCGAGCCACCAATCGTTGAACATCTTCCCGATACCCATATGGTTGGGCACAACGTCCAAGATCTGACCCATTCCATGTTGTCTGAGCGCCTGTGTGAAGGCCGCATAGTCCTCCTCAGTGCCGACTTCCGGATTGAGGCAGGTAGGGTCGACGAGATCGTATCCGTGGAGGCTACCGGGAACGGCTTTGAAATAAGGAGAGGCATAACAATGGCTGACGCCGAGCTTGTGCCAATAAGGCACAAGCTGCGCGGCATCGCAAAACCTAAAGTGACGGTTGAACTGAACTCTATATGTGGCTGACGGAATATACACCTTTTCCTTCAGATTGTTCACGACGGTTACCTGTCTGCCCATGGAGGGAGAGCGCGATTCCCTCGCGACCGTCCGCGTGGGAAAACGACCAATCCGCCCTTGCTGTACTGAAACCGTTTGCGATCCTCTGCCTGGTTCCATCCAATCTCGCTTCCGGCCGGGATGATATTGAAGCGGTCCACAATCACCCGCTTGAGTCGACATTTGCTTCCAATCTGCACCCCATCCAGAATCACGCACTCTTCAATGTTGGCTCCGGCATCAATAGTGACGTCCCGTCCTATAATAGAACGGCGGATATCAGCCTCAACAATGTGACTGCCCTGCCCGATCATCGATTCGTCAATGCGTGAACGCACCATGCTGGCGGTCGGACCGTCGAAGGTATCGGTCAAGATCGGCCAGGATGCGTTACGCAAATCAAAAATCGGAGACTCCCCGAGCAGGTCCAAATGCGTCTGCCAATAGGATTCCAGCGTCCCGACATCCCGCCAGTAACCCTGTATCTCATACGGCTTCAATCCTGGAACGCGATTTTCAAGAAAGTTGTATGCCTGCACATGGTGTGTGCGAATCAGGTGCGGAATAATGTCCCGGCCAAAATCGTGAGACCCCGGACGCGAAGCATCCTGTTCAAGTGCAGCAAGGAGTACGTCTGTGTTAAAGATGTAATTCCCCATCGAGGAAAAGGCCTGTTCGGGATCGTTGGGCATGGCTTTCGGCTGTTTCGGCTTCTCGTCGAATCCGATGATGCGGCCGTCGCGGTTGACCTCGATAATGCCGAATCCTTTTGCGGCATGGAGGGGAACGGGACGTGCGGCCACTGTCACAGCGGCCGAGTTGGCAAGATGTTCTTGGATCATCTGTGTGATGTCCATACGATAGACGTGATCCGCTCCAAAGACCGCTACGAGGTCTGGGCCGTAATCCTGGATAAGGTTCACGTTGTGGTAGACCGCATCCGCGGTGCCTTCGTACCACCCGCCACGTGCTTTCATCTGGGGCGGGACGACCGTGATAAAGTCATTTTTTATCCTTCCCCCTATTCGCCAGGCTCTGCGCAAATGCTCGATCAACGATTGCGACCGGTACTGCACAAGTACGTACATGGCGGTAATCCCGGAGTTCAGGAAATTGCTGAGCACAAAATCCACGATGCGATACTTACCGCCGAACGGCACAGCCGGCTTGCTGCGCAGTTCAGTCAAGGGCATAAGCCGTTCCCCTTTGCCGCCGGCCATGATGATGGCCAACACGCGGCGGCCTTGTACCATCTTTCTCACGGTTCGTTCCCTTCTCTCGGTTAAGTTACGACGTTGTAAGCGCCTCGTTCCTCTATCCTGCATCCACTACGGCACTCACGCACAGGCCCTCTTGCCCTAGGGTCCAGGCTAGACAGAAGCCAGAAACCGCTGTTCCACTACTCCCCAGTTGATGGCTTTCATGAACGCCTGGACATACGCAGTTCGATTGAGGCCAAAATCTTGGAGATAGGCGTGCTCGAAAACATCCATGACAAGCAACGGTGCGGATCCTACGAGAAATCCTGAATCATGTTCGTCGAGCCATATGTTGAACAGACGCCCGTTGCTGGGATCATGAGTCAGGACGACCCACCCGATCCCTCTCATCCCTCCCACACTCATGAAGCCGTGCTCCCACGTGGAGTACTGACCGAATCCCTTCCAGAGTTTTTCATAAAGCAACGAATCTTTCCTGAGTGGAGTCGGTCGTTTGCTCAGGTTCTCGAAATAGAGTTCGTGCAGCCTCATGCCGTTGTATTCCCACCCGAATCTCCGTCTCATTTCTGCATATTCCATACTCCCGGTCTTTCCTTGCTTCACCAAGTCCAAGAGTCGATCGGCCAACTCGTTCGTGTTCTTCACATAGCCTTGATACAGTTTCAAATGCGTAGCCATGAGTTCCTGACTGAAATGGCGCAATTCCTTGAGATGCTCAAACGTCTTCGCTCGGTACGTCATGGGCTATCAAGCCTTTGGGCAGAATCTGAAACCGGTCCCTTGTTCGCGGCTATCTTCCCCCATTCCCATTCTTCAGAAGGGCTTCGATGCTCTGCTCGATCGATTCCACGATGCCAGCTTGCCGGCGCCGGACACCTTCGACACCATCTAATAGTACGTGATACATGAGCAAGCCCGATGTGTAGGCGGCAATCGCAATGGCGAGATCTTTCGCGTGGGTTTTTCCAGCAGTTCCGATCACCGGGCGAACCAATTGCGCCATTTTTTTCAAATGTCCGTCATAGATCGCGCGCAGTTCCCGAGCGGTGTCAACCTGAATCTGCATCAAGCCACGGATTTGATGGAACAGAAGGAGATAGTCGGGATACTTCAAAAAGAAATTCACCCGGGCCTCGATCACCCTCGAGATGCTCTTCGAATCCGAAGGCGCGTCCGCAACGGCCTGCTTCGTTTCCTCGAACAACTCCTGAAGTCCTTGCTCGAGGAGAACTCGGATGATGGTTTCCTTGGAATCGAAGTACTTGTAGAAGGTCCCTTTGCCAAGATCCGCCAGCTCCGTGATATCCTCGACTTTCGCCCAGTATATCCCCTTCTCGGAAAACAACTGTCTGGCCACCTCGAGAAGACGCTTATTGGTTTTAGCCTTTCGCCGCTCGACGCGAGAGAGATGTTCAGCCCCTTGAACCGGTGTCGGTATCATCATCTACTCATCCTTGCTGTGCCTGATCGACCTGGCCGTCGCCGACTTTCCGGATTGAATTAAATGTGCCGTGTTCGTTATATGTCCGATGAAGATTGAGCGGATCTTCTTCCCACCGCTCGCCATTGATGACGAACTTATACTGATAAAGACCCGGCTCCAGTTTGAGTGCGACCTTCCACAATCCTCCCGCATCTCGCTTGAGCGGCTTGGCTTCCTTGTCCCACTTGTTGAAATCTCCAACCAGAGCGACCACCTTTGCAGAAGGATCAAAATATTCGAATGTCACCGTTTGTTTGGTTTGTGAACGCCGCCGCGCGCCTGACCCAGTCGCCTTCTTGCGAGTTGGTTGCTTCATGCCGCCTCCTTTCTCTTACGCTATGGGACTCGAACGGACGGAATCAGCCCCCAAACAGAAAAAACATCCCGACGATTGTAAATAATCCGAACGCGACAATGATGGCACCCCACATATAGTCCCGCAGAGAAGATTCGCGCGTCCATGCCAGACGCCACGTTCCCAGTTTATTTCCCAATAAAGCCATAATGCCCTCCCCCCTTCTCTGTCATCTGTCTTCCACCGAACAAACGCCTGGTAGGCTGTTCATTCTTTCTAGAGCCAAACAAGGCTATTTTTCATAGGAGACGGCACTTATGCAACCCCGGGCCTCTCACCTCTAGCCTTGTGTACAGCAGTCGCTTTGTCGATTGCGCTCCTTCTCTACCGTGAAAGATCCTGCTGTAGCCGAGGGGGCCCCCCAGAAAAAACCTATTCTGACCTTTCCAGGACCAATATCTTCAGGCGTCTTCTCACGCAGCGATCAAATTCGGCTCCGCCGGCTCCTTACTGTTCGGCCATAGCCGTACCGTGCTGTTCCACGCCTACGAAACCGGTCAAAGCAGGATGGAAATCAGGAGTTTTCCCGATTTGACGGAGGCTTTCAGTAATTCGGTCAGCCCGGCCCCAGTCATTCCACGCAATCCCTTCCATTTCCATCACCATCATGTGATCCGGCGCCTGCTCCAGAATATCTTTGGAGAAGTTCCTCGCCGACATAACCCTATACAACGTTTCGAGGACGGCTTCTTCTCGGTCGCTCCCGATGGATTGCTGAAACAACTCGAATTGCCGCATCGTCGAAGGAAGGCATTTCCATCCAAGCTTCCAGATTGTGTCGACTTTGCCGACGAGAATCATCGTATTCCAAAGCGCCCGCTCAAGGCAAAGGCTGCGCTGAACAGCGGGAGTGGGTTTTTCCACGAAGTTTCCGACCTTCCAAATCCGGAACTTGCCATAACATCCGAGTTCCTCCGACAACGTGATCCACCCGTAGTCCATTTCAATTCGATCCGGCTTTACACCCAACAGAACGATGCGCTCGGGCATCATCTCGACAGCGAGCGCCGCCTTTCGAATCACATTGGCAAAAGCCTCTTCAGGGTAGACGAAATGATCGGCTGGATACACGACCACCGTGCCCTTGGCATCCTGGTCTCGTACGTAGGTCAGCGGGAGTAGAATGCCCGCTGCTGTATCGCGATTGGCAGGTTGTACGATAACGCTGTCCCCGTGAAGCCCTGCCTGTTTTTGCGCATAGGGCTCTTGCCCTCGGGTCACGACCGTGGTGACTTTTGCAGGAGGCGACAGCCGCATGGCACGATCGATCGTGTGTTCCAACATGGAACGGGATCCGGTGAAGGTACAGTATTGTTTAGGAATGACTTCGCCGAGCCACCGCTTGATCGTCGGGTTTAAGCGGGTGCCGTTTCCTCCGGCCAAAATGATCGACCACACATGTGGCGGTGGCATTGATGCTCCTGTCGCATGCACGTGTCCTCCTTTCTCTTCCACGGATCAGGCAACGATCCCACGGTCTTCTTTCTCTTCCTCTTCAGAGGAAGTAGACCTCTGTGGAAGCCGGCGCTTGAAGAACCTCACGAGACGCTTCGTCAGGAGATCCCTACGTCGAACCGCTCTTAGACGCAACAGGCACGGCTCCCGGCCATTCCGATGGAGTGCAACTGGCCCACCGGCGTTGGCTTCTATACGGGCCTGCCTGCCGGAATGTTCGATGTTTCAGGACCACCCCGTCCAACACTTCGCCGCAATTTAAACAGCGCCACGCGATAAAGTTCACTTGCCCCGTGTCATCACGCAAATCCGTGAACTGATCGCGAATCATACAGCCCCGGCAACGTTTGCACGTCATAGCTCGCCTCCTCTTGGGTATTCAAGCCGTTTGCTGTGATGTGTCAATCTATTCCCGACCGAGTTATGCGCTACGATCAGTCGGAGTTTCTGCCGGAGGATTGGCCGCTGTGGCTTGTGACGCCGGCTTAGTGGGCTGAGTGCTCGATGCAATATGTTCCTGTTGCGTCGTCTCTGGAGGCGGTGCTACAGCCTCCTCCTCCAGAGCTTCCGCCTCGTGGACGGATTTTTTGAAGCCTTTAATGGCCTTCCCAAACCCTTCGCCGAGCTGTGGCAGCTTCCCTGCTCCAAAAATGATCAAGACGATGATCAAAACCAGCAGCAGCTCCATCCATCCGAATGATCCAAACATTAGATCAGTCCCCTATTGAACTATGGTCTTTACAGTTGTTGCATTCCAGTCAGGCAATGCTCAACGCCTCACTGATTTCTCCCATACGTTCCAAACCGGGTTACGTTTACGCATGATTCGTCGAAACAAATTCTTTCCCTCTATCGACCATCTTTCCGACTTTGACCTTAGTATCATCGGCGAAGTCGGTAATCTGGTCGCCGAGATCTTCGGCGTAATTCCGTAATCGTTTGCGTGTCCGCGCTCCGGACTCCGGCGCGATCAGGAGTCCAGCTCCGACTCCGACAGCCAAACCGGCGAGAAACATAAACCCTCCCATCAGCACTCCATCCGTTCTTTCGCTCATGATGCTGCTCCTTTCTGATAAGTTCCGTCCGTAAAGGACGGGTGTTCATTTCTACTTACCGACTCAATGATCGACATTTCCGTAACGATCGAGATCCTTATGCAGCTTCTCTACAGAGAACCCGACGATTTCTTCGTCACACCGACTACATTTCGCCACTAGCGAGGCTTGGGCACTCTTTGCATTTGCGCGCAAAACCAGGTGGTAATGCTGCCAACCACAAAATCCACAGGCTTGCCCCCCAACCTCGTCGAGGACGTGTGGAAGCCCAATCCTTCCACCTTCATTCTTGTTGGATACTATTCCCCTCCTGGAGCCGATCGGCTTTTGCATAGTACCTCCCCTCCTCGCTTTCGAAGCCTCCTACGCGCAAAGGGTTTCTACTTGACCTGGGGCTCCTCTACCACTCGAATACCGAGTCCTGATGAATATCCGAACTGGTCCGCTGTCGGGCAAACGAAGGAAACGGCCCCTTCAAACGACTGTTGCTCCGCGACATCGTACGCCCCGGGCATCGCCAACGTCACAACCGTACCCACCGGCACGGTCATCTCAGTCTGGACAAACACCATCCGCGCCTTCGCTCCTTTTCGTATCGGTTCCGCAGCGCTCATTCCTTGACCGACGTTGCGAACCGTCACCCGTGCTTCCTCTTGCTTGCCAGGCGCGAACAGAATAAGCATCCCCTCCTCTGTGTCCGGGGCATCTTCACGAGTGGTCCGCTTCTTGTCCTTTCGCGAATCGTGCTGCTTATCCTGTACCTGTTTTGGTTCCGACATAATACGCTTCCCTTCTAGCCTCATCATAATGTGTTGTGCTTATACAATCACCTTGTATAGACTGACAACCCATTAATGACTGACTGGTCACTTATACCAAATTCCGGCACTCCCTGTCAAATCCCCGTCCTCACATATAAATCCTTTGCACCGGCCAACACTCCGGAGTTTTTCCTGGCAAACAGAACTTATTTCGTGGCCGTACTTCGCATGTGACGCAGGTCATACTCCCTTCCATTTGAATTTAGGCAGACACATTCTGCCGAGCAGGGCTCGACTGTGTTAAAGTGCGCAAGGATTATTTTGTGATCTGGAGGAAGCAAGAGTGCGGAACCGCTGCCAAGCAATCGCGCTGTGGGTTATTGTCGCTGCACACCCCCTGGGGAATCCGGCTAATGTGACCGCCGCTTCTCTCATGGAGAACCGCCTTGTCCTTCTCGCTCAAATATCCCAGGACGAAGCGCCCGACAAG
>NZ_CDLUDY010000062.1:0-4945 GCF_975968855.1 Petrachloros mirabilis | reverse complement strand
TTGCTCAACCCGGAGCCTAGTAACTGAGGCGACGGGATACACACCACCAGTGATCCCCTTTTAATCATTCTGTGGCCTGGCTATTCAGACAGAACCTCTTTTCTTTAAGCCTGCGGATAATCACCTCCAGTTGATGGAATCCCACTATCCTGCTTGTGACGGCGGCTCATCCGGCGCACCCCTCTCCTGAGCGTATGGCTCTTATCCACCTAGGTGCGGTCACTTTTTGCTAATTTCGTGTGCGGCCCAAGACCATCCCTCCCCTCATCAGTTTGCGCCTTGCTACTTCTGGGGAATAGATTGATGCCGCCATTACCTCTATAAATACCGAACAAAGTAACGCAGGAACCTTTTGAGGCCCCATGCTGTTCCGATTTGACATTGCCCTTGTCCTCTCCATCGTGTTTCTCACCAGTTCCGCTTGCACCACCATCAATTCTGCTGCCAATCCTGCTGTTGACGCGTCAGAGAATGATCACGCCGAAGAGAAGGCCACGGCAGAAGAAATTCATCACTTAGCCGAAAAAGGAAGTGCGTCCGCTCAAAACGAACTCGGTCTGCTGTACATGGCAGGCGCTGGTGTTTCCCAGAACTATGGGCAGGCGAAGCAGTGGTTTGAAAAGGCCGCGAAGCAAGGACACGCGGAAGCCCAAGTCAACCTCGGTGTGTTATATCTCCGCGGCGATGGCGCTCCGCAAAGCGCCCAGATGGCGTTATTCTGGTTTAATCGCGCGGCAGAGCAAGGAGATCCTCCGGCCTTTGCAAAACTTGGGCGTATGTATGAGAAGGGGCACGGAGTGCCCAAGGATGTTATCCAGGCCCACATGTGGTTCAACCTGGCGGCATCAACCGGAGATGAGTACAGCGCCGAACGGCGCGATACTCTCGCCACGCAGATGACTCCTTCCCAAATTGCTGAGGCAAAACAGCGGGCACAGGAATGGAAGCCAACGAAGAAATCAGTCGCGTGGAAATTCCGGATCCAATCCGATGCTCTCCTAGAGGCACGGGAAAACAATACCACTGCCCCCTCTCTCCCCTGAACTGCGCTCATTTCCACACTCGGTTCTGGTATCAATATCAACACTCTCCTGGAATGTCGCCATTCTCTCACCAGCATGAGGACATTACCGCCTTCCACCAAAACATAACTTAGCTATTCACTGAGCCGTTGGGTTCTTGTACAGCGCAAGGTCAGAGACAATAGACCGTTCACGCTTGGATGAGCCTTCCGTTCGCCCGTTACGGAGAGCAGGGTTTCTGTTCCTCTTCCATGAGATTCATGGTCTCACTTACTTCGAGTTCGACAATAGACCCGCAACGAGCAATCCAAAATTTCGAAGGTGCGGGAGGTGGCGGAGGTGGGGCCGGACGTTCGTCCAAGACAGGCACGTGAACGTGCACGTTTACGATTGTCATCGATGGAGCTGGAGTGTACGCCACCCAGGGCCAGAAGGAACGACTGAAGCGACTTGGAAAGCGCCTCATGGGAGAGGACATCATCGAGCTGTTATGGCGCTGCATGGCGGCGCCGCTTGAGTCGCGAAACTTTCCACCGGCCAGAGCCTTTCCCTCAGGCAGAACAACTACGATCGCCAGTGCTGCCAGTGAGAGCCACCGACCCGCCTTCATCACGACCTCCCAACTCAAACAGTCTTTGAGTGTCGTCTAACAGATTGCAGGCTCACTCCATGCTAGTACCCTCGTCCGGTCCTTCCTCCACCGCGTCCCATTCGATCCAGCGGCAGCGCCTCATACCGCTTTTTCAAATCTGGATGCTCGTTAAGAAAGCCTTGAACCCCCGCCTCATCAGCGAATACATCCTTACTACGACTCCGGTAATCCTCAATCGTAAGATCATATTTCGCGAGCAGGGCGCCGAGCTTCGCGTTGATGTCCGCACCCATTTTCTTCATTTGTTCCGGCGACGGTCTTTGTCCTTCCCCGTAACGTTCACCGCCCTTGAAATAGTTCGTCATCATCTCCCCGATGTCGATTCGGGCCTTCACGAACTTCTCTATTTCAGCCGGCTCTGCTGCCCAAGCCACGCCGACAAACAGCACAAACCCCAAGACCATCGCAACCGCGCGAGCTGAACGCATGACAACCATAATGTCCTCTCCTCCAAAGGAAAAAAGAAATCGCTTACACGCTGAGCATCATACCACTTTGAATGCTCGCAATGGAGGCCGGGATCCGACAAGGCAAGTAGGCCCCCGAAGCGGCGCAGCCTATCGTGCCTCTAGGGCATCGGCACGACAATGAAGCCTTCTCTTACGTCACCATACATCTTCATAGAACCGGCTAGAAGACACTGCGCCGTGAACGCACAGAGTGCGGCATCGACCAGGTCAATATTCGTGAAGGAGTCAATGGCGAGCCCTATCTTACCAAGGAGCCTGGGACGATCAGCACGCTTGTTCTTGGCGGAGAGAATTCTATCGGCGATTGAACACGCAATCGCTTGAGGAAAGGTTTCGAAACAGACCGGAAGTATTGCCGGCCGTTTGCCATCGAAAAGTCTGTAATGCATCGCCAGCAACCGATAGAGTTCAGCGCCGTTGCACATCCATCGATAGAAGGGATGTTTCTCCCCTCTTGATCGATTCGGCGTGGCAAACGTAAAGATGCCTTGTCGGGCCAGCTCTCGTTCGCAGAGTCTCGCCCGACCGGTCCGACTCCAAGAACAAGGGGAATCAATTCCAATCGCAGAGGCGTTGAGTTTACGACACCACAGCACGACTTCAGCGGCATCGTGCGAAGAATAAGACATCAAGAAACGCCCCCTACGGAGCGCAACGGCATGAAAGCCCTTCTTCAGCCCGCCCACATCCACGCCGACTACGATTTTGCCGGCAGAACGTTCACTCATCAGTCACTCGCTTGGGTTATTCGGGAGTGGTCATGATGACATAACAATGATACCCGCAATATGTGCAGAGACTCACGCATGTATCGTGCACACTCTTAAACGATACGTACTCCCGCCTCTCCCGGTTGCATTTTTCATGTGCTGCGTTATGATGACGCCTCATCCGTCTAGACTTCGAACTCCAATGGTATGAGCCTCCATCTTATGTCCGATGTCTCACTTATTCGATACGCCTCATGAAGGACGACCAACCCGTCGTCCCTGCCACCGTCACGCTCCCTGAAATCACCGTCAAAGCGGTTGTGCTTTCGGTGATCCTTGCGGCCGTCCTGGCCGCTGCCAATACGTACCTCGGACTGTTCGCCGGGATGACTGTATCTGCGTCGATTCCGGCCGCGGTGGCCTCCATGGCTATCCTCCGCCTGTTCCGCCGGTCGAACATCCTCGAAAACAACATTGTCCAAACCGCTGCCTCATCTGGCGAGGCACTGGCTGCCGGCGTCATCTTCACGATTCCAGCGCTGCTGCTGGTCGGCTACTGGTCCTCCTTCGACTATTGGCAGACCGCGTTGATCGCCACGGTCGGCGGGCTGCTTGGCGTGCTCTTTACCATTCCTTTGCGGCGGGCACTCATCGTCACCGCACGCCTGCGATTTCCAGAAGGCGTGGCCACCGCCGAAGTCTTACAGGTCGCCGCTACTGATCAACGTGGTACGGGCCGGGCCGAATCGACCAGCGGTTTGCGGACCTTATTGTCCGCCGCTCTCCTCGGCGGGGTGGTGAAATTTGGCGAGAGCGGTATGCGCCTGTGGTCGGAGTCACTCGAAGGGGCCGCGCAACTCGGACGGTCAGTGTTCTATGTAGGTCTCAATCTCTCACCCGCGCTCGTCGCTGTCGGGTTCATCATCGGCTTACATACCGCTGTAGTCGTCTTTCTTGGCGGCGTCATCGGGTGGTTGATCCTGATGCCGGCCTATGCGCTCCTGAATGGTCTCCCATCAGATCAGCCCGCACTCGAAGCGGCAACGGCGATCTGGAGCGGACAGATCCGCTATGTCGGCATCGGCGCCATGCTGACCGGAGGACTCTGGACGCTGACACGATTGCGCGAGCCCGTTTGGAAGAGCTTACAGACATTACGGGACAGTTACCGGGCGAAAAGATCATCCCATCCTGAGCAGGAGATGGCGAGAACGGAACGGGACGCCTCCCTATTGTGGATCGTCGTACCGTTTGGTCTTTCCCTCGTACCGATGGCCTGGATCTATACGAGCGTCGTGGACAATCCCACGATCGGCCTCCTCATGACGATCGTGATGGCGCTTGCGGCCTTTCTGTTCTCGTCAGTCGCGGCCTATATGGCCGGGTTAGTCGGGAGTTCTAGCAATCCCGTATCCGGTGTGACCATCGCCACCATCATGATGGCCTCGCTGTTGCTCGTACTCTTCATGGGAACCGGGCATCCCGCAGGACCAGCAGCTGCACTGGTGATCGGAGCCGTCGTCTGTTGTGCCGCGGCCATGGGAGGAGACAATCTGCAGGATTTGAAAACCGGTCATCTCGTCGGGGCCACACCGTGGAAACAACAGGTGATGCAGGTCGTGGGCGTGCTTACCGGCGCCGTTGTCCTTGCCCCCGTCCTGTCATTACTTCAAGCCAAGTACGGGATCGGAGAGCCGACAAGTCTTCATCCACATCCCCTCAGCGCACCGCAGGCCACGCTGATGGCCAGCCTGACACAGAGCGTGTTCGGTGCAGGACTGCCATGGTCTCTTGTCGGACTGGGCATGGCCATCGGTGTCCTCGTGATCCTGGCTGATCGACGGCAGGAAGCACGTGAGAGCGACTTTCGTCTGCCCGTGCTGGCCGTGGCCCTTGGTATTTATCTGCCTCTGAAACTCTCAGCCGCCATCTTTGTGGGTGGACTGATTGCGGCTGTCGCCAGGAGAGTAGCAGGCGGCAGCGATGAGCCATCAAAAAGCGGGCTCCTCTTCGCAGCGGGTTTGATTACCGGTGAAGCGCTGATGGGCATCATGCTGGCAATTCCAATCGCGCTTGCCGTGCTATGGCCAG
>NZ_CDLUDY010000061.1:0-3425 GCF_975968855.1 Petrachloros mirabilis | reverse complement strand
TTGGGCAGCGTCGGCGCCCGGTCCTCACGGTGAAACACGCCCAGATCGAGCGCAACCATCAGCAGCACGAACAGGACGCCCCAGAGCCGACCGGTCAGACGATTCAGCATCTAATCTCTCTTACAGCCGACGAAATGAAAATTGACCCCCCACCCGACGGGATCACCGGGATCCGCCGGCTCGTAGGTTCCCACGGTGAAATTGCATTCTTTCATCGCCTTCTTGATGGCCCGCCCAAAATCCAGCATGGTCCGGATCTCTTGCTTGTCGATCTCTTTGATGACCGAGCGAACCTTGATCCCCGCATAGTCAGCGCGAGAATTTCCGATGACTTCGAAGACTGCCACGCCCTGTGGGCGTTGCAGCTTGAGTATCTTCTGAATCTCTTCGTCGACTTCGCCAACGACCACGCCGAACTCCTCGCCCAAGGTGAATGCTTCTTCCTCGGTCATGGGCGAATCATCCACCCCTATCGCCTCAACCGGATGGAATCCCACTATCATTCCCACACCGATGGCTCCCCATAACACAAAGGCCCTTCCACGACGAAGGGCCTTTGTTATGGAATTCACCGCTCTCTTCGATTCATCCCCCAATTCTCTGCCTCGTAGGACTCGATACCCTCTATGCTGTCATCCGGGAAATCTACTGCTGCTCATCATCATACCAGCACGATCAGATCTTTGCAGAAGGATCGATCACAAGCTGAAACCACGGCGCTACCGCCTTCTGGCCGTTCCGTTCCTTGTTCTCTCCATTCCAGACGGCAAAGGACACCGTTTGCACGCGGCCGGGGATGAGTTTGGCTTCGTTTTCCTGCTCTTCATTGGAAAGAGGGCGTCGCATGACGACATGCCAGACCCCGTCCTTCCACATCGCTTTGCCCTGAACCCTCCCCTGCTTTTCCTTCGTCGTCAGCGTGCTGAACCCTCCCCCAATGAGGTCCTCGACGGAGGAGATCCGGCGCGGGATGACTTCGAAGGTTCTCACACCCTGCCTCTTCCGATCCGTGCTCCTGGCAGCACGGCGGTCAATATCACTTTGCCAATCGGCTTTCCAATGCCAAATATTGATGTAGTGGTCGAGTTGCCCCATGCAGAAGAACGCAGGAGCATCTCCAAGCGGAAGTCCGATTGCGACTCCGTCTCGAAAAGTCCCCGGTGTCAGCCGGTCGTTCTTCGTGTTGTCCTGCCATTCAAGGAGAAATGCGATCTCAGTTCCGTTATGAAGTGTCCTGACCGTCAACGCTCTTGCCGTCGGTTCCGGCCAGACCGGTCGCGTAATCACCTGTCCGCTCAAGGGAAGCGTCAGAGGGGAGATCTTTGACCAGACGTCATCTTCAGGAGCTGTAGGCAGGTCGCCTTCGACAAAATGGGCGCGTATGACGATACCTTCGGAACTGACCAGCGGGATTCCCAACCCGCCGAGCACACCGGCTGCGACGAGGATGCAGAGCAAAAGGAATAGGAGTGGCCGGGAAGCGGTCTTCTTCGTGCGTACCATCCAACGTCCTTCAATGACTGCGACGGCTGGGTGCGACGAGGTCAGAATAACACAGAACGATCATATGACCAATCGGAACGACTCCAGGTTTCTACCACAGTCGTACGCGGCGAATCTTGTTCTCCCCCCGCTCGCAGATGAACAGATGGCCGTGAGAGTCCAACGCCAAGCCGACGGGAGAATTCACCACTGCTTCCACACCCAACAGGCCATCGCCGTGCTTCAGCGCCCCAGCCGACTCTTTGGCAACAAAGCGCGCTGCGCCGCAACCCCCCATATTTTTATCTTCGTAACCGCTGTCGCCATTTCCGGCCACGGTCGTGATGATGCCGGTGACGGCATCGATCTTCCGCACCCGATGGTTCATCGTATCGGAGACATACATATTGTCCTGAGCATCAAACACAACGGCTTCAGGCGCATGGAGCATCGCGCGGATGGCCGGTTTGTCATCACCGTCGTACCCGTAACGACACACACCCGCCACGGTGGAAATAATTCCGGTCTGCCGGTCGATCTTGCGGACACGATTGCTGCCCTTGTCGACGATCATGACGTTGCCCTTGCTATCCACGGCAATACCGACAACGTCATACAGGCGGGCCTCCAAGGCCGGCTTGCCATCGTCCAGGTACATCGACATGTCCAGTCCGTCTGAACAGACGGGCATGAGCCAGCCGTGATCGTCGCTGAAATCGATACCGATCGCGTCGCCGGACAGCACGACGAGATTACGCGCAACCAACGGCTGATCCCTCGCATCGTCTTCGGCGGTCCAGGTGCCGGCGACAGTCGTCACCATGCCGGTAACCGGATCGTAACGGCGGATCTTGTGAGCCTGAGTGTCGGCGATGTACATCACGTCGTTCTTGTCGAAGGCAATCGCCGCAGGCCACGTCAGGTTGATTTCCAGCGCAGGCCCATCCCCGTTGAATCCATGCTGGCCGGTCCCAACGACCGTCGTGATGATACCGCTCTCACGATCGACCTTCCGGATTCTGTTGCTGCCGGAATCACAAATATAGAGGTGGTTCTGCGAATCGAATGCGACGTCGAGTGGCAAGTAGAGCCCTGCTTCTCCGCAAGGCCCTTCGTCCCCGCTATAACAAGTTTCACCGATCCCAGCAAAGTTGTGAAGCGTTCCCTCTTGGAGATTCACCCTCCGAATACGATCTGAACCGGACTCTGCAAAGTAGAGCCAGCGCTCGTCCTTGTCGAGCGCAGCATGATGGGGCAGCGGAATGCCGGCCTTGACGGCACGTTTCCCGTCACCGGTACTGCGCGCTTTGCCGTTTCCCGCAAACGTTTCAATGTAGCCGAGAGCCAGCTGGAGTTCCGTTTCCATATCCGTGAAGCCTTAGGCGTGGGTCGCCGGCTGTGCAGCCGGCTGTTCCACAACGGGGGCCGCCGGTGCCGGCGTCGCCGGAATTGCCTGTTGCGACGGAGTCGTCTGTTGTTGCTGCTGCGCGGCTTCAGCCTCGGCCTCGATCGCCTCCGCTTCGTGCACGGACTTCTTGAAGCCCTTGATCGCTTTGCCGAGCCCTTCTCCCAACTGCGGCAATTTGCCCGCACCGAAGATGATCAACACGATGAAGAGGATCAGGATGAGCTCCGTAAAACCAAGACTCCCAAACATGGCGTGTTCCTCCGTATGAGTGAATCAGGATGTGCTGCTGTCTTTGCTCCGCTTGGCGAACCGTTCTTTCAACCGTTGCCGAGCCTGCTCCGCCTGCTCGAACATCTTGCACTTATCGTACAGACTGATGAGGTTGTAGTAAGCCAATGGTTCGTCTGGATTCTGTTCGACGGCGCCTTCCATCACCTTCAGCGCCAAATCGGTTTTCTTATGGTTGAGCGCCAGCTCCATGAGCTTGAAGCTGGCATCTAAATGTTTGGGATCCAATTCGAGGGTTCGCAAATAG
>NZ_CDLUDY010000060.1:0-6033 GCF_975968855.1 Petrachloros mirabilis | reverse complement strand
TGACATAGGACACATCATCTTCGAACTGAGCCAGTTTACGGCCATCCGCCAACCCACGCTCATAATGATAGGCAAGCCCAAGCTTCACTCGATGCGACAGCCGCCAATCGAGATGAGGGCCCACCGTCCAAAAGTTCGTATCGCGATGGGCAAACGCCTCATTATATCGGCGCAGCCCATATCGTCCGAGGAGACTGACTTCAATGTCTTGCGTGAGATTCCGTTCAAATCGTGTCGACCAGATATGACTCGTGACTGATTCTCCAGTCAACCCTTGGGAACCCGGACGCCGGTCTTCATTGTCCCCCAAAAACAGATTGGGGGCATAATAGTACCGCAACCTGACTCGCGTTGCGTCGGAGAGCCCGTGCAAGACCTGAAGACGAATCGTTCCGTGGCTGTATTTCGTCTGATCGGCGAACACAAAACCTTGTCCCCGAAGACTCAATTCAGTGGTCCCGAGCGAATTGGAAAACGTCTTCCCGACTGTCATCATCGGCTCAAAGACGACATCCGAGCCTTTCTCGGTGAGCCTGGTATCGAGCGCCGGTTGGGTCGGATCGCCGTCGCGGCTCAAACGGCGGGTCGCGGAAAAGATCCCAACATCGTCCGTGTAAAAGAGGATGGCGCGTCCGTTGACCGTCACTTCGGCAAATGCAACCCCCATTTGTGAAAAACTCGACCACACCAGAATCAGCAGGACAAGCCCCACAGTTCTGGTGATCAAGAGAAAGTACGGATTAATCCTCAGCACAAAACCTCCGTCAGGAGCAAACGCGGCGGCGACCGCTCAATAACGACCGCACCAGGCGTCAGCATCAGCCCAGGAGGGATCCTACCGGTAGGTTAAGCAACGGGCATCGGATTTTACTCAGCACCCGTTCCGAATGACTGCCCCGCAACGCATCAAGGAAACCATCCCGCCCGTTGGTGGTCATCACGATCAGACCAGCGTCAGTTTCATTCGCAGTCTGCACGATGATATCCACAATACCTCCTTCTCTGGCCATCGTGCTCCAGATCCAACCACTATGCTGAGGCAACTCGATCGCTGGCATCTCATTTTGTTTGCCGACGTAGAGCACCGTCACATTCCCACCGATCAGACGCAATTCATCCGTGATGCGACGCACCGCCTCAATAGCCGGTTGCGGCGGCGGGTCGTTGGCGATCGGAATTAGAATGCTGGTAAGTGAAATCGAACCGTCCTGGCGCGACACGAAGCCCTCTTGGCCTTCAGGGATAAAGAGCGTCATCGCTCCGGCACCTTCCGAGATCGGCTGAGAAACGGAGGTATGGAGCCATCTCATCCGCCCTTCTTCCTGTCTCGCGCCAAGCACGATTAAATCCGTCGGGTTGGATTCGAGATACTTCAATACGGCGCGCACCGGATCCCGGTGCACCGCCATAACTTTCCTGACGTGAATGCCGAGCTTCATCACATCTGTCCGCCGGCTCCCGGGAGGCAGTAGCCTCCAACGTTCCAGCATCGGCCTCACTCCGGCGAGTTCAGCCCATTCGACATTCGCGTCAGAAGCCACATGCATAACATCCAGCCCGGCTTTCCGCAGTAAGGCGATTTTCAAGGCGTGCGCGAACGCCACTTCGCTCGCTTCACTAAAATCTGATGGATGAAAGACGTTCCTTACTCGTGCGGAAGCCTGAACCTGAGGTTGAACATCGTTCATCACATCTCCTTTTAAAGCCCAAGAACACTGCGTGAATCGCAGGCCTCGTCCGGTTCATAGCACATGAATCTATGCCAGTGCGATTGTTCGGTCACCGGACATCTTACGTGGCTTGCTGACTTTTATTTGTCTTGTTCTTTGCTCTTTCCCTGCTGTTCCTTGCTGCTCTCTTGATCCGACCTCTTCTCGGATTTCACTTCGGTGTGTTGCTCCGGGATAGCTTGGCGGATTAACAGATTAAGCACTTGATTCAACGGGGTATATTTCGATGACGTTTTCCTGTTCAGCAAGTCCGACAACATACTGCCGAACGTGACACGCGCCACGTCTTCAATGAACACAGGGTCTGTATTCATCGCTTCGCTTTGAAAGTTGGACTCGGCAGTAGAACTCCATAAGAGCTCACCCGTCTGGCAGTCCCACAGTTGCAGAGACAGCCGTATGGTGGCAGAACGAGTCCGTGAGAATTTCACGCTGATGCCCGGAACTTCCCAGCGGTCGAACATCTGTTGTGCGAAGTAGGCGAGGCGGGGCTGGAACACATACCGCGAGTTGAGAGCTTCGCCGATTTTTCGAAGGATGTCACGGTTGAGAATGTGCGTCAACTCAAGTTCAGACCGCATTCTGTTATATTCCTCAGCCAATCCCTTCTCGTTGATAAGGCTGATAGCCTTCCGTTCGTCGACAACTTTCAAATTGGGCGCGACCTCCTTGATGACATCGCCGAGATACTGCCCCATGCCAGCTTCGTTCCCGCGCAGGCTCGCCACCGAGAGCGGTGTCAGCACGGCAACCGTTCCCTGCCTGAGGTTGGCTGGTTCGGTTGACGGGGAGAGGGCTGTCGAGGTCGTGCGTACGGTCCAGCCGTAATTCGTGCCTGCACAGCCTGTCGTGATCAGAGTGAGAAGAACAAACCCCAGTGCGAACCACGAACTCAAACGAAGCGGGTGGTTCATGTGAGGTCTCCAGTCAAAAACCATGGAGGCGTACTCTTCCATAACAGTCGGCCCATAAACAGCTCACCGGACACCTATCGAATTACTTCCTAGTACACGAGGGGAATTTGTGCAGCGAGTTCAAAATTCATCAATGCACGTATCTTGTTTTCGATCTGGATGTATCGGGCTGTCTTGGTGGCAGACAGCACCTTGCCGATTTTATCGGCGTAGGTACGCTTCAATTTCACTTCCGCCTCCTGTACCGAAAGCGCCTCATTCAACAATTTCTTGGCAATGTCATCCTTGATAAAACCCTTGCCCTCGTTGTAGGCGGCAGCGTAGTCAGCAATGACTTTTCCGAGGCGATCGTTTACCTGCTGGAGTTCCTTCTGATACGACTCGTATAAGGGCCAGAATTTCTTGGCCTCGGCATCACTCAGGTCCATGTTTCCGGCGACGAGCAGCTTCTTGTCGGCCTTGAGCTTCTCCTTCAGAATTTCCATATTGGTGTCCGTTACAAGACCACCTTCTTCCTGGGCCAACAACGGCCCTCCAATGAGAAGCAAGCCGGCAAATATCAAGGGGGTGAACATTCTCATGGTTAACTCTCCTTTCCTGTGTATGAGAGTGAATACGAAGGTGCAGATTTTCACGTAGGCACTACTATGACTCCAAAGAAGTGGGAGCCTACTAAAGACCAGAATCCTCCTAATTGTCAAGACGCACTCAGTCAGACGCAAAACACCAGGATCAGGCTTTGGAAAGACATTCAACCAGCCATACAAGCAATCAATTCTGACAAGCAGGACATTTACAACTCAGATCCGAATCAGTACTATTGTAAAGCTGAAGACGCTTCCGTCATGATTGTCCATCAAGTACAAATAATCTTGCCAGTGCGACCCGGCTTGAGGACCAACACCGTTTATTTCATACTTATTCCCTTTTTTTTGATCCTTCAGGCCATCATCTTCCCGAACGGTCTTGTGAGCCCTTCCATACTCCTGGCCGCTACGGATCTCACCATTCCGAAACCTACCGACAGACTCCTGCCGCCCCCGCCGGCACCGATGGTCGAGCCGTCCGTCGTCCAAATGACGGTCGGTCGGACTCTCCAAGAGATGAGGAAAGCGGTGGAGTCATCGATAGCCGTCCATCATCGGCACGAAGTGGAGTGGATACCGGGAAAGTACCGGATCCATGGGCTTCCATACGAATATCAATATTACATCTGGCGGGGACCGGTCGGTTTTAAAACGGATGGCGGCCGGCTCGTCACCGAATTTCCGGATGTGCGCTATCGCGTCCGCGTCCGGCTGAAAAAGCCGAACGGAAACACACAAATTGCTGAATGCGGCTATGGCCCCGAAGCGCATATGCGGATGAAGCTCGAAGCCTATTCGGAAGTGCAATGGAGCGAGGACTGGGTCGTCCACACCGCAACAAGCTTCGGACGCCCACAATTCGGAGAGCCATGCCGCCTAAATCCTATCGGCTTCGATATCACGGAGCTCCTGGACGAATGGTTCGCGCAGCGATTGCCCCCCCTCGCCGCTGCTATTGACCACACCTTCCTCAAGCAGGCGGAGGCCAAGAACCGGGCCAGGATCATCTGGGAAAAATTCCAAGAGCCAATGGAGTTGAGACCAGGCATATGGCTCACCTATCATCCGCAAAACCCACGGGCAGGATCGATTCAATTGAATCGCGATCAGTCGGTTCAGACCTCGGTGAGCATGGTGTTCGATCCGGTCATCGTGGTCGGCGCCAAGCCTAAAGTTGACATCAGCGCCCTGCCGAAGCTCCAGACAGGGACCATGTCACAGGACGGCTTCCACCTAGCCGTTCCGATGCTCGTTCCCTGGGAGGAACTGACCGAACGAGTGGGGCAGGAAGCCGTAGGGTCGGAAATCAGTCCGCCCGTGGGCTCCAGAATACAGGTCACGGGCGTTCAATTATATGGAAGCGGCAATCATCTCATCAGCGAGGTGACTGTGACGGGAGGCGTGAACGGCAAGCTTTACATTCAAGGAAGACCCAGCCTCACTCCAGATGGTGCAACGCTGGAATTCAGAGACTTCGAATTCACGGTGGACACTTCCAACCTCCTCGTAAAAGTCACAAACCGCATCATGTACGACAGCATACGCGACCGGGTACTCCCCCACACGAAGATCGACCTACGAGACCGTATTGACGTCCTCCGCAATCGGATCGAAAAGCAAATGAACCGTGAACTGGCTTCCGGAATTTGGATCCAAGGCGAAGTGACCAAACTCGAACCCCGTGCCATCTATCCTGTACCGGGTGGCATGGAATTGCAGCTTGTTATAGACGGCACGCTCGACCTGATCATTCAGTGATTGGCAAAGTCACGGCGCGTCCCTCCCTCTTACACCCGACTTCAAGTTCGATGTCATCCTTGAAAGCTCGCCATCTCGTCGTTTCGTGATGCAGCAACCGAGCCATCCCCTCTCCCCAATTGCGCCCTAGCCCCTGCATGCCGCTTACTGTGCCATTGCTGCTTTCAGCCGACCCTCACGGTACCGGCGCAGATCCTCTTCGATAAGCTTGTGCTCTGCAATGTGGATGGTCACTTTTTCGAGCTTCCCGGTGAAGGCAAATGGAACGTGGTAATCTTCGCTGATAGGTGTCCCTGTGTCCTCCCCGATGTCAAGCGTCTCGTCCAGCGACATACGGAAAGCAATGGTCCTGGGAATCTTCTTAGTGGCCACGGTCTTCCCATCGACGGTCAGGGTCGCGTCCCCTCCCTTTCCCACGCCGCCACCCTCATAGTTGAAATCCAGCGTGACGACGTGGCGGCCGGGCGAGAGCGCCTCTTGGCCCGCGACCGTGTAGCGCTCGACACCGGCCAGATTGTAGTGGAACACGGGCCGGCCTTTGAGCAGGTAGAGCCCAAGCCCCGCGAACCGGCCGCCTTGCGTCATGATCACCCCCTCGGCTCCGCCTTCCTGGATATCGACGACCGCGCTGATGCCGAATGACTTATTCTTCATATCCGGTGCCGACCCCTCCGGAATCCGGACCATCCCGTCATAGTAGGTGAAGGCCTTCACGCCACGGATGTTGCTCGGGCGGTTCCTCACATCGAGCCGCTCGACCTTTGTATTGTCGATGGGGAGCACATTGTACTTGACGGCTTCGATGTAGAAGGCCCGTTGCAATTCGCGAAGCTTGTCAGGATTGGATTTCGCCAGATCCGTCGCCTGGGAAAAGTCATCGGCGACGTGGTACAGCTCCCACTCATACCCGTCAATCGGATCCACTGCCTCGGAGAAGCTCGCCCAGGGAGGTGTGGTCGGGGTGGTCGCCGCCACCCACCCGCCCTGATAGATCGCACGATTGGCGACCATCTCGAAATACTGGGAGGTCCGGCGGGACGGCGC
>NZ_CDLUDY010000059.1:0-6730 GCF_975968855.1 Petrachloros mirabilis | reverse complement strand
TTGGAGAGTTTCGACGTCCTTACGGCGGTTCTCCAAAAAGACCGGGATGATTTCTGCCAGGTTGGGATCCGCATGGACCACGGGACGATCCTGGGCAGCCGTGTCAGGTTGGTGCGTCATTTCCTCTTGTCCCCGTCGTAGGCCTGGAGCACTTCCAGGAGCGTCTGTTTCTTGATGGGCTTCGTCAAGTGCGTGTCGCAGCCGGCTTCAAGAATCTTCTTCCCGTCCTCCTTTAGGGCGAGAGCGGTCAAGGCAATGATCGGAACGTGGGGCAGGTTATATTCTCGCTCCCATGAGCGGATTCGACTCGTAGTCTCGTATCCATCCATGATCGGCATGTTCATGTCCATGAGAATCAGATCGAAATGTTCGTTCTTGACCTTGTCAAGAGCAATGCTACCGTCGTCTGCCACAACAAGTTGATAGGGTGTCTGCTTCAAATAGGAACGAATCAGCATTTGATTGTCGGGCGAATCCTCGACCAGAAGTACGCACAATCGCCCCGCTTCAACTGGACCAGTTGAAGCGGGGGGAGTCGCCGAAATCGGAACATTTTGGCTGCGATTAAGGGAGATCTTTACCGCTTGCAGGAGCTCGGACCTTCTGATGGGCTTTGTGACGTAACCGCCAAGGGACAGGTCGTACGTGCGTGCGATGTCATCGGCCCAGTGGTCGGAGGTCATCATGATGACGGTGAGCGTGTCCAGTAACTTGGAGCGTCGGAGCTCTTCGACGATCTGGAAGCCATCCATGTCCGGCATCCGGCAGTCGAGCAGGAGCAGTCCGTAAGGTTGTGTCGATTCCTCGGCACGCCGAAGCTCGGTGAGGGCCTCTTGACCATTGGTGATGGCAGTCACCTGTGCGTTCCAGGAGGAAAACGCTTCGGATAAGATAGAGAGATTAATCGGATGGTCATCGACCACGAGCACGCGAAGCCGACATAGGTCGAAAGACCCCTGAGCCGGGAATGTCTTCGGACAGGACTTAATGCCCAGTTGTACAGAGCAATGAAATGTGCTTCCTTGTCCGAGCGTGCTTTCCGCCCAAATTCTACCGGTCATCAATTCCGTCAGCTGTCGACAAATACTGAGGCCTAACCCGGTCCCGCCATATTCCCTTGAAATGGAAGTGTTCGCTTGTGTGAAACTGCCGAAAATGTTCGCCACTTTATCGGGTGCGATGCCGATGCCGGTATCGGTGACGGAGAAGCGAATTCTGCCTGTGCCTGGCTGAAACGGCTCGTTCGCGATTTCAACGACGACGGAACCATGCTTTGTGAATTTGATCGCGTTGCTGATGAGGTTGATCAGAATCTGCTGAAGGCGTGTCGGGTCTCCGACCAGCGAGCAGGGAACCTCAGGAGAGAGATGGTAGGCAAGTTCGAGCCCTTTCTCATGAGCTTTCATTGCCAGAATTTCAATGGCCTTCTCCATTAACTCATTGAGGTCGAATTCGATCGACTCCAGTTCGAGATGGCCGGATTCAACTTTTGAAAGATCCAGAATATCGTTGATGAGGTGCAGAAGATTGCTCCCAGCCCGCCGGAAGATCCTCAAATACTTGCGCTGTTCCGGCGTCAGGTCCGTTTCCCAGAGGAGATCAGCCATTCCGATAATGGCATTCATGGGGGTTCGGATCTCATGGCTCACGCTGGCCAGGAACTCGCTTTTGGCACGGCTGGCGACTTCGGCAGTCTCCTTCGCGATTCGTAGGGCTTCTTCTCCATGGTGTCGCTCGATAGCTTCCAGCGCGAGGGTAGCCATTGTTGCCATAGAACTGGTGAACTGCTCTTCGTACACATTCCAGTGTCGTGGACCTCCAATGTGTTCGGAGCAGAGAACTCCCACAACTTTGCCTTTCTGTCTGATCGGCGCATCAAGCATCGCTCCGATGCCAAGAGGAGACAAGTAAGTGTCTACAAACTCCCGTGTCCGTGGATCCGTATGGGCGTTGTGGGCCGCAATGGCACGTTGCTCAGTGGAGAGGGCTTGAAAATATGTCGGGTAGTCAGAGGCTTTGAGGACAAACCCGTTGGAATGGCGATGGGGTTTGGCCTCATACAGGTCGATTAATTTGATAGAGGTCTGATTATCGGAAAAAAGCCAAATGCTGGATCGTTCAACTTCCAGTAGCCTGCTGCAGGCTTCGGTAATGACCTGGAAAGCTTGCGGAAGCTGACCACTGTGTAAGGCATCACTCTGCGCAACCTTTCTGAGAGTCTCTTGGTAGCGCTCCAGTAATTCGGTGGGATCTTGTTGGGCCAGTTCGAGAGCCTGTTTCACCTTGCGGCGGACGCGCGCGTCAGGTTTTCGAACAGCCTGTTCGCGCGGGAGTCGGGTTTGAACCTCGGCAAGTTTTGGGTTCTTCGGTCTACGGCGGCTTGTGCGGTCCGGTGTGCGGCGCAATCGGGACATGGATAATACGCGAGCGGTCGAGGTCGACGATAATTAATCCTCGGTAGAGTGAGGGACAAGCGTCAGAATGCCCGCCTGCTTCGCCTTGTTTCGACCTTCCTGTTTTGCCTGATAGAGCGCCTGATCGGCTGCCTTGATCAGATCGGTCGGTGAAGCAGACCGGCCAGGGATCGTGCTGGCGTACCCGACGCTGATGGTTATGACGTCATCTTCGCCATGTTTAATGTCCAATGATTCGATCTTTTGGCGAAGCAATTCTGCGACCTGCGCGGCGCCATCTATGGCTGTGCCTGGAAGGACGACGACAAATTCGTCCCCTCCGTATCGTGCGACGAGGTCCCCCGGACGGTTCACGGCGTTGGAGATGGCATTAGCCACTTGTCGAAGGCATTCATCCCCCGCTGTGTGCCCTTGCGTATCGTTGTAGGTCTTGAATTGATCGATGTCGAGCATGATCAGGGAAATCGGCATCGATTCGCGGACGGCGCGGCGCCATTCCTGGTCGAGGAAGTCGTCGAATTGACGACGGTTGGTGATTCCGGTCAATCCGTCCAGGCAGGAGAGACGCAACAGCATCTGATTCGCTTCCTGAAGTTGCCGCATGACGTCAAGGAGTTCCTGTTCCCGTGCCCGTCGACGTTCAATTTCGTGAACAAGCCGAAGTACTGACCGAACGCGCGTCAACAGTTCGATCTTATTAATGGGTTTGGCGATGTAGTCCAGCGCTCCGGCCGCAAAGGCGAGTTGCAAATCCACCGGGTCGGTCTTGACGGTCATCATCATGATCGGGGTTTCACGGAACCGTTCGACGGCCTTGATCTGCCGGCATGCCTCGATACCGCTCATTTCCGGCATGATGATATCCATTAAAATAAGATCAACCCTTGCAGCGCCGTAGGTGCCGCCTTCGAGTCCGAGGAGATGGAAGGCCTCGGCTGCCGAGCCGGCCACGAGAATCTGATCGTATCCGGCAGCAGTCAAAATCGACTGGACGAGTGTCCGATCGTCCTGGGAATCGTCGACGATGAGTATGCTCATGAGATGGTCCCTCGATAGAATCAGCCCTGCGAAATCAGAGGAGATCCTAGCAACTAGTCCTGGTAAACACCAGGATAAAGCTTTTTGATGCAGGGTTGGCAGAGGCCATGACTGAATTCGGCTTCGGAGTGTTCGCTCAAATATTCTTCCAGCTGTTGCCAGAAACCTCCGTCATTCCGAATCTTCTTGCACGATGCGCAGATCGGGATCAAGCCGCGAAGCACTTTCACCTCGCGCAAGGCTTTCTGGAGTTCTTCGTTGCTGCGGTGAAGTTCGAGCTCCCGATTCTTTCGCCTGTCCATCTCGTTCTTCAGGGTCAAGGCTGAGGTGACGCGGGCGAGGAGTTCGACGGTGTTGACCGGTTTCGTGATGTAGTCCATTGCACCGGCCGCGAAGGCCTCCTTGAGATTACTCAGGTCGTTTTGCGCCGTCACCATAATGATGGGAATGTCGCGGAGATGTGCGCACTGCTTGATCTGCCGGCAGGTTTCAACGCCGTCTTGCTCGGGCATGAGCACATCCATCAGGATCAGATCAATTTTCTGATCAGTGGCGTTACCATTAAGATTCAGGAATGCTGCGGCGGATCTTGCCGAATCCGCGGTCATGACCTCGGCATGCCCGGCCTTCCCAAGAATGGAGCGAAGGAGCGCTTGTTGGTCAGGGGAATCGTCGACGATGAGTATGCCCACGAAAGTCCTACGTGCGTTACTTTAATGTATGCACCTAATGGTGCACACGGGTAAGTATAGCAGACGACAAATAACGCTACGTTAGCTTGGAACGAACAAGATCGCTGACCTGTTTGCCGTCCACCGGCCGGCCCCCGAGGCGAACCATGACGCCTTTCATGACGGTACCCATGTCCTTGGCGGAACTGGCCCCGGTTTCACGGATAACAGCCTCGACGACCTGGGTGAGTTGTTCGGAAGAGAGGGCTTCGGGGAGGTAGGATTCGATGATCGAAATCTCCTGGCGTTCTTTAGCCGCCAGTTCGGTGCGGTTACCTTTTTCATATTGTTCAACGGATTCCTTCCGCTGCTTGATCATTGTCGTCATGATGCGGCTCATTTCCGCATCGTCGAGGTCTTTTTTTAGCTCGACTTCTTTGTTCAAGATGGCGGCCTTGATCATGCGGATCACATCCATACGGAGTTGGTCGCGCGCTTTCATTGCGTGTTTGAGGTCTTCAGCCAGGCGATCACGAAGAGACATAGAGTCCTCTGTTTTTAATAGTGCTGGGATGCCACGGAGAATAACGTGCCGTCGTTCCTCAGTCAATGCGTACGATCGCCACGTGAGAGAACAAGTAGTTTTATGGTAAGAGGGAATCATAAACTACGCAACTAAAGGTTGAGAAGGAAGGGGACCGCAGGTTAACGATGAGGCAAAAAGCTCTCACAGGAGGAGGGAAAGCCGTGAAGGTCAATATCTCCACAGCCAGCCGATTGCGAATCGTGTTCGGAGGAGCAGCAGGGCTCGTGCTACTTGTGGCGTTCAGTGCCTGTTCAAAGGATCAGCCTAAGCCGATGGCTCAACCGTCGCCTGATCAAGTGCGTAGCCGTTCCGACAAGACCTTTGAAACATTGAAGCAAGAGGAACAGGAGCGTACAACTCAGCAACCGGCCCAGCGATAATCAGCGAAAGAAGGAGCATGATGGGAGAACGAATTAAAATTACCGATCCCGAGAAATTGGCCTTGCTCTACGAGCGGTTTCGGGATGTCTGTCTCGTGGAAAAGGAAGTGTGGAAAGAGATTTTCATGCCCCGGGACGTGACGGCGGGACCTGTGAGAACGAATATTCAAGATCGGTACGATGTTGAGATTGACGATCCGGATGTGGAGGACGCGATTGATGCAAATATCCCCCGAGGCTCTGCGGCGCTCGGTTCGGCGATCCAGGAATATAGCCAACATATCACGTTTTTTAAGAGAATGTAGCGGCTACTGTGCGGCGAGCACACGCTCGACTTCGTTGACGATTTCCGTCGAGAGTGGTTTTGTTCGATGATGAAACCGTCCCACCACGTTTCCTGATCGGTCTAGTAAATACTTCTGGAAATTCCACTCCACTTCGCCAGGGAACGCGCTTTGCTCCGTCAGGTACCGGTAGAGCGGGTGCTTGTCCGGCCCCTTCACGCTGATCTTACTGAACAGAGGGAAGCTGACGGCGTATTTCGTAAGGCAAAAACCTTTGATCTCCTCGTTTGTTCCCGGTTCTTGCTGGCCGAAGTTGTTGGCGGGGAACGCCAGAATCTCGAGTCCTTTGCTTTGATATGTCTCGTACATCTTCTCAAGATCTTCGTACTGAGGAGTATTCCCACAAAAGCTGGCTGTGTTGACGACCAGGAGAACCTTCCCTCTGAACCGGCTTAGGTTCACGGGTATCCCGTCGATGTCGTCCATCGTGAAGTCGTAGAAGCTCACCGTCTTGGCTGCCATGAGAGGCCCTTCCGACTCGGCATGGCTTGCGGGCGGTCCCATGATGAGTGTGCTGCTCAACGCCATAGCCAACAGGATAAGGGGGTATTTCAAGGTATGGCCTCCTGCTAAGTTGGCAGTTCTTCGAGCGCGGCAATTCGTGCTTCGATTGGCGGGTGTGTGGCGAAAAACCGCATGAAGCTCGTGGTATTGCCGGAGATTTTCATCGTCGCGAGTGCGTCTTGCGTCGAGTATTGGAACTGCGCCCGGTTAACCCAGCGGTCAATGCCTTGCAGAGCCCCGATCATCGAGCCCTTGCCATACACACGAGCGGCGAACGCGTCCGCGGCAAATTCACGACGGCGTGAGTGCCAGCTGATCACGATCGAGGCGAGGATCGTCAACAAGATCTGTAAGACAATGGAGAAGACGATGCCGAGGCCGGCTTGATCGCGTGCGGCGAAGAACCGGCGGACCCACATCGAGATGTAATAGACGAAGGTATTCATCAAGCCTGCGAGTATGGTGGTGGTGAACATATCGCCGTTGTACACATGGCCCATTTCGTGGGCCAATACGGCTTTGACTTCGTCTTCTCGTAGGTTCTGCAGCAAACCGGTAGACACTGCCACCATCGAGTTATTCTTGCTGGGCCCTGTGGCAAACGCGTTGGGGTCCGGGGAGTCATAGACCCACACTTCCGGCATCGTGATGTGCAGCCGTTGCGCGATGTCCTGGACGGTTCCAAAAATCACGTGTTCGGCCTGCGAGCGTGGTTCCGTGATTCGCTGGCAATCGAGCATGGCTCGGGCCATCTGCTTCGAGAAGGCCAAGCTGATAAACGCGCCGCCGAAAC
>NZ_CDLUDY010000058.1:0-1949 GCF_975968855.1 Petrachloros mirabilis | reverse complement strand
GTCCAATGTCGGAGAGGCGCAGGTCGTCGTGATCTCGTCGGCGGTCTCGCCGCAGAATCCTGAAGTAGTCACGGCCAAAGTTCGGCAGATCCCTGTTATCCCACGTGCTGAAATGTTGGCCGAATTGATGCGTCTGAAGTTCGGTGTGGCGATCGCGGGTGCGCACGGCAAGACGACGACAACTTCTATGGTAGCGAATGTCCTAGCACAGGGTGGACTGGATCCGACCATGGTGATCGGCGGGAAAGTCAATGCATTGGGGAGTCATGCCAGATTGGGGCGCGGCGAATTGCTGGTGGCGGAAGCCGATGAAAGCGATGGCTCATTCCTCCGCTTGTCGCCCACCATCATAGCTGTGACGAATTTGGACCGGGAACATCTCGACCATTACGGCAGCATGGAGCGGATCTACGAGAGTTTCCTCGAATTCATCAATAAGGTGCCCTTCTACGGCCTTGCGGTGCTCTGCGCCGATGACGACCGTCTCCGTTCGTTGTTCCCCAAGGTCGTCAAGCGCTACCACACGTACGGCTTGTTCGAGCGTGACGGGCTTACGCCTGACTTTCGCGCGACCGACATCAGCGTGAAGCAGTGGGGCTCAGAGTTTCGTGCGTTCTTCCGCACAAGGAATCTCGGGCCGTTCCGCCTGTCTGTCCCGGGAATTCACAACGTATCCAATGCTCTGGCTGCCATCGCGATTGGCGTCGAGTTAGACGTGCCGGTCGATCTGATCCGAAAGGCTCTGGCGGCCTTTACCGGCGTGGAGCGACGGTTTCATCTCCGCGGGGAGGCGAACGGGATCACCGTTGTCGATGACTACGGTCACCATCCGACCGAAATTAAAGCAACATTGGCGGCGGCGAAACAGGGCTGGCCGGATCGGCGACTGGTGGTTCTTTTCCAGCCGCACCGGTACACGAGAACAAGAGATCTCCTCGATGATTTCGCGTTGGCCTTTCGGGATGCCGATCAACTTTATGTCACGGAAATCTATGCCGCAAGCGAGCAACCGATTCCGGGAATATCCGGCGCCAAGTTGGCCGAGGCGATACGAGCGACAGGTCACTCCGGCGTACATTTTATCGAGCGCAAGGATCAGTTGGTCGACCAGGTACTTCCTCACCTGAAGACCGGAGACCTCGTTCTCACGCTGGGGGCCGGGGACATTTGGAAATCGGGCCCTGCTTTACTGGCGAAGTTGGCTCAGAACTCCTGATGCAATGACTGCCGTTGTCCGTCGAACGAGGTCGAACCGTGTGGGATCGAAGTTTCAGAAGAAGGACTTGCAGGCAGCGGTGGCAGGTATCCGGGGGAACGTCACATTTGGTGCGTCGTTGGATGCCTATACCTCGTTCAAGATCGGCGGGCCGGCCGACGTTTTAGTGGAGCCGGCTGATGTGGAGGATGTCAGGAGGCTTGTGAAGCAAGCGAGTAGGCGAAACATTCCGTGGTTTGTTCTTGGCGGAACGAATCTACTCATCCGTGACGGGGGGATTCGAGGAATCGTGGTCAGCCTCTCGAAGCTCCGATCGATCAGGGAAGAGCCCGGTTCGGTGCTTTATGCGGAAGGAGGAGTCGGGATGCCGACATTGATCGGCCATGCAATCCGCCGTTCCCTTACGGGACTCGAATGGGCGGCCGGCATTCCCGGAACGGTCGGAGGCTGTCTCGTCATGAATGCCGGAACGCGATTGGGCGAGATGAAGGATTCGGTGAAAGCGGTTCGTCTCGTGAACCGGCGAGGCGAGCTGCTCGACTTGCCCAAATCGGAAATCCCGTTTCAGTATCGTCGGGCTCGCCTTCCGAAAGGGGTTGTTGTGGGAGTGTGGCTACAGTTACGGCAAGGGATCAGATCTGAAATTGAAAAGGTTGTGAAAGACTACCTCCATTATAGGAAGGATACGCAGCCGCTCACGATGCCCAGTGCCGGATGTGTATTCAAAAATCCG
>NZ_CDLUDY010000057.1:0-3355 GCF_975968855.1 Petrachloros mirabilis | reverse complement strand
CGATGCGTCACGGGGTCTCTTGCGTGGAGAGTAAGACCCATCGGGTGGGTTGTCGAATGGCGAATCAATTGGATCAAGAACGAGGCGTCCCGCGGGCCAATGCCGTGGGGACCGCCTTGGCCCGCATGGTTGGGGTCGTGGGGCAGCAACTGGACTTTCTCCAACTGTCAAATTACTTAGATCCGCGCACGTTTCTTCACTTCATCAGCAGGAGTCCCAACACCAGACAACTCTTTGAACGTGTCGTGGCCGCGCTTGTTCCGGATGTGCTGTCTCCTCCCGAACCCTCGTATGCCTCTGCATTGGAGTCTTCGGATTTCGGATGGATTACCGGAATGGAGAAAATTGTGGAGGTCCAGGAACTTGCCAAAGTATTCGGGGTCGATGAGCCTACCGCCAAACGTCTCATCAAAGATCCGCTGTATTGTTATCCCGGCGGCAATTCGTTTTTTGATCTCTACGTCGATGTCATCGATGGGCTTCATCAGCTGGGCCAAGCCAATCAGGGCAAGGTGGCTTGTCTCTACACACATAGTTCCACACTGCGAGCCTTGATGATCTATCTCGATCCGCGCCCGTTTCACGAGGCCTTCACCGAATTCAGCGACTACAAAGAGAGTCAAGATAACGTAGTCCTTCTGGCCGTCGAAAACGGGCGTTTGTCCGGCTATTCCACAGCAGTCGGATTGTCGGAGCGTGAAAAGGCATCGCGGGATTCGTGGATAGCGCTTGAACGGGTGCGGAAAGACCGGGTCCTGCTGAAACCCAGACAGATCAAGCGGATTGTGGCGTTGGTTTCAGGGGGAGACTTCGCCGGCGCCGGCGCTGCTCTGAAAGAGTTGCGTGTGGCAGGAAACCGATTCGGTCTGGACGTTCACTTCGTTCGGCATGGATTTCTCGGGCTCGCGAACAACTGGATTGAACAGGTGACTGAAGAAGATACCCGTGGCATGAGCAGCCATGCGAGCAGTCCGATCGGCAGCAGCCGCTTTGAGGATTTTAAAGAAGAGCAAGTCCAGCATGCTGCTGTCCGGCATCTTGCACCGATCGTGAAGGATGCCGCGGTGGTCGTGCTTGGCGGAGACGGCAGCCTGCGAGGCGCTCGGGCGATCTATGAAGGGTTCGGTGTCCAGGTTGTAGGTCTCCCCGGCAGTATCGACAACAATATCGAAGGGACCATCTCACTGGGCTTCCATTCGGCGATCGCTCTTGCTGATAAATCGATCGAGTCGCTGAAAGCCACCAGTGCAGCCATGGGGAGCGTCTTCTTCGTCGAAGTTATGGGTGCGGGATCAGGGCATCTCGCCTTAGCGTGTGCTTACCAAGCGAGGGCAGAGGGGTTATTGATCAATGAGCATCCCGATCCCGATGCCTACATCGATGAGGTCATTCTCGGCACGCTGAAGCGTACGTTAGGGGTACAAAACAAAAGCCACATCTTTGTTGTGGCTGAGCGAACCCCTCATCGTCACCATCGAGAAGGAGGTGTCCACGGCCTGGTCGATTATGTAGCCAGCGTGATCGGGGAATGGCCGCGGCGTCATGCGCGGCCTGGTCAATATTCAATGACTCTTGCAACCAAGGCAACCATTCTTGGACATACCTTGCGCGGGGCTCCCCCGACTCCGGAAGATAAAGCGATTGCGCAACATTTGGCTTATGAAGCCGTTCGGCGCTTGGTTGAAAGTCCGGAAGATGTCGTCGGGTGCATGCTCGCCTATCGTGAACGTGGCACGATCGAGCCCATCCCGCTCCATGCGTTGGCGTTTAAACAGTTCGATTGGGATGTCTTTGCCAGAATGCACGGGAGTGAGCCGATCGAAAAACATTCGCAACAGTCGAGCGGAACAGCGCGTCATACTCGGCAGGAGACTTAGGTGGGATTCAGTGCAACATAAGAAGAATGGCAAGTGAGAGCTGGGCAGATGGAGAAAAAACCTGGGAGAAGACGAAGGTGGCTGGTTTCTGTGAGCTCGAAGACACGCTTGGATTATCGATGCTTGGACCTAGTTGGGCGAGAGTCGTTCGAATATCACGGTGCCTGGTACTTGAATAGTCATTCCCGCAGAGATTGTTGTGTGAGGAAAGCGCCCCGTCCATCGCGAGATATGCCGGGGCGCTGGGAGTATGATTTGTCCGGTATAGACAATCTATTTAGAAAGGGGGTCCGCCTTTCTTCCGATGTCCTTTTTTATGACGATTCCCCTTGCCATGAGAATGACCCTTTCCCTTGAACTTGACCTTATGTTCCTCGTAATAGAGGTATGGCCGGTCAGTATCGAGTTCGACACTGACATAATCGTTAGCATCGATGACCACACTCGAAGGCAGCGACATGGCCACCTGCCATGATCCACCGTTCAGGTAAAAATAACTCCCTGTACCGACGTTAAAGTAGACACCGGCCGACGGGTAGTAATAGTAGCGATAGACAACGGCCTTTGCTCGCCTTCCGTGCGCTGGGGCCCAAGGGGGTGGCCCTCCGCCTTGGGGGGGAGGGGAAGCTACAACCGGTGGCGGTGGGCTTCCTCCTATCTGGACCCCTACGCCGACATTCGGGTGCCTACCGTCTGCTGCGCAACCGATTGCCGATAAAGAGAGAGCAACGAGTAACGCCGTCTTTTTCATCGGTATGACTCCTTGGCTTAATCCCCGGACGTTTCTTCTGTCCGGATTAACAATTGGAATTGGCTGAAGAGTTTGTTTGCATAGTGGGTGCCAGTTAAAGGTGGGAAAAGAGTGCTGTGAAGGACTTCACCTGAGGAAACTTTTGCCTATATTTGCGGATATTTGTATCGCTTTGCATCGGCCAGAGGTTTGGTATGCCATAAGCCGGACTCACAAGCGTTCTGTCTTGAACCGGGAAGGGCCAATTATTGGCTCGCAATGGAAGTTTTACTGTTGTCAGGAAGCGCCGAGGCTGGCACAAGCTTGGCGCCAACATTAGAGGATAAGGGGATGCTTAGATTGCGAGGAACTTCCGTTCATCTACTGAGCGGAATCTCAACGATAAGTTGAGCAGACCGATTGGTATCTTGATTTACAACATATTGAGCTTGGCCTTCTAGGCCCGTCTCAGATTTTGTCGTGATCGTTTCATGAATCTGATATCGAGAAAGCCGTTCAAGGTTTACAGATTCTTCTCCGGTGATCGGGCCGAGGGGAGAGGGAGAAATACGGATAATGATCGTCCCGGTCCCTCTAGGCAATGGGATAACCCGTCGCTGACCGGGGATTATCCTTGAGGAAATTTTGCCCGACTCTTTATCGGGAAACAGCGGAAGACGTGTCGAGGATTCTCTTGTCTCCCAAATCTGAATATAGCTATTTTGGTTCACCTCCACTGTGAGCGATG
>NZ_CDLUDY010000056.1:0-3803 GCF_975968855.1 Petrachloros mirabilis | reverse complement strand
AGGGGATTTAGCTGGCGAGGCTGTCGTTGTTCCCTTCGTCAGTCCGAAGAAAGGAGGGGTGCTATGGAAGACAGGACTCCACCGGACCACTCCGGCCCGCCGAGTGACGGGCGGGCTTCTCTTCAGTCACGCTAGCCGGTTCTCCATCGGCTCTTGTCTTCCCGCTTGAGGGAACCTCTCCTAACTGATGAGCCATTGTGGAGCACCAGGGCTGACGTGAGGAACGCAAGCTCCTGGGATCCAATTCATTCCCCCTGATGGAATGACTTGATCCGCCCATCCTCGTACGGGCCTCTGAAATCAACTAACACAGAAACGGTATGGCATCCTAATCACCACGCACGGGTGACCCTTCCCACCTTGGTGAAGGGTTCCCCGTGCTCTAGCCCTCTCGAGTGATTCGCGCGTCTTAGGAGGCCGGTGATCTACTCTCCGTCCTTATAGGGTTGGAGATGATATCGCAGGAGGGGGGCCGAACTTCTCCGCGGCATCGAGGGAAGGAGGTGGCCGTGCAGGTGTATGAAGTTATGTCAACCGGAATTGTGACAGCCAAAAAGATGGATTCGGTGCGGTCGGTGGTAATGAGAATGATGAACCGTAACTGCGGCGCCATTCCAGTGGTGGAGGAAGATGGGAGACTCGCAGGAATTGTCACGCTGCGCGACGTCTTGTTGCAACTCTATCCCAACTATGGCGAATACATTCATGACAACGTGCACAGCAGGGATTTTGTCGAGATGGAAGAGGGGTACCCTGAGGCGCTCGGCAGAAAGGTGGGGGAGATCATGAGTCCGAATCCTCTCACGGTAGCACCTCACACTCCGGTTCTGGAAGCGGCATCCTATATGGGGCTGAAAAATTTCCGGCGAATTCCCGTCGTGGAAAAGGGACTGCTGGTCGGAATGCTCAGTATCGGCGATATCAATCGAGGGCTGTTCTTTGAGAAGGGCATGCGGGGCTGAGCGGCCCGTCGGGCGCCTACATGTATTCAGGGGCTCTCGATGCAATCACGGCATCGTGTAATGGTCGGGTCAGCATCGAGACGCCGAAGGTCGATGTCCTCGCCGCATTGAAAACAGGGGCCGAATCGACCGGATTCGATCCGACGCAATGCGCCTTCAATTTTCACCAGGAGTTGCTCGCGCCTGCGTGCGGTTTCCAGTGACATTTGCTGAGCCTGCATCGCGTCCATGCGGGAAACACGCCCGACGCTCGATTGATCGAGTTCCACCGGTTTCACATCCTCGGCCGCAGACTCACTGACGGCGCGCAGTTCTCTCTGCATCGCG
Source organism: Petrachloros mirabilis (assembly GCF_975968855.1). NCBI lineage: Bacteria > Bacillati > Cyanobacteriota > Cyanophyceae > Synechococcales > Petrachlorosaceae > Petrachloros > Petrachloros mirabilis. The sequence goes on along the minus strand of NZ_CDLUDY010000056.1, from coordinate 2,514 downwards.
GTCAGCCTTGTGCGGAATTGTTCGAGTTGCTGGTCGTTCATCGTTCGTGGCCGAGGGAAGTTGAATCAGAAGGAGGCTACGCGTAATGGAGAATTTCTACAAGTGGCGCCGGAAGCAGCGTCTCTCACGCGCGGGGAACTGCGGCCGGAGGGCGTGGCGTCTGCTTATTCTTCCTCGCTAAGCTCCCATGTTCCCTTTTGCCACAGCGGCAGCATCGGTTGTGCTGCATCGCCCTACACAACAGGGCCAGGGAATCCGTAGGGATTTCTTGAGCAATACTTGCTAGCAGGCGAATTGTTAACGGCAATATGGACCTTCGCGCACCAAACCGCTCTTGGTACGTCCCTTGCTGCAAGCAGGACCGTGTAAAGTAGCTCTCTAACAGGAGGTGGCCGGGCATGCCCATGTCGATGATGAAACATATGCGTCAAATGCCGATGTTCCCATGGATGCCCATCATCCCGCTGAGCGTAATGATCACCGTGGTGACACTGTCGATCTTGAATTACCGCAGCTTGATGAAGGTGGAACAAAAGCTGGATCGACTCAGCGCAGCGCGTGGCTAATTGGCACTCCCTTGAGGAGACCAAACAGATTCGGCACAGGGGGACTCGGTCCTGTCCCTCTTGGGCAACAGGTGGCGTACACGCTAGACGAAGGGTGAAGCATGGATCCGCACATGTCGTGGGAGGGCGGATTTCGCTGGATGTGGATCATACCATTCACGTTCATAGTCCTTATGATACTGTTCATGGCGACGTGTGTGTTCGGTGTCTTCCGCCGGTCTACAGGGTGGGATGGGTCCTGCCCCATGTGTGGACGGCATGGACGAGGGACGAGCGAGCCAGACACACCGCGACAGATCCTCGATCGGCGCTATGCCAGCGGGGACCTCACCAAGGAGCAATATGAGTCAATGAAGCAGGACCTCGCGCACTGATGGTCCACAGCCTGTCGTATTGCAGGACGCGAGCCCCCGGTTTGGCTCGTGGCGGGAATGTCGACGTTGCGTGTCAGTGACGGTGATCCGTTGCAGAATTTCGAGCAATCAAAGACTCCTCTCCCCCTTTTCTTCTCCAAGATCGGTCCGAGATGACTCCACCGCGCTGGTCATTATCGACATGCGTCAGGGTGACGTAGCTCAAAATCAGAAACGCCTCGTCGACTGTCCAATTCGATCAGACAGCAGTCATCAAGCATCTTTTTAAGGTGACGACGGCCACGTTGAACACGCGATTTCATGCCCGCAACTGAAATTCCTAAACGAGAGGCCGCTTCCTTATTTGTAAGACCTTCAAGCTCGACCAGGTTTACTGCTTCACGATACTTCAGCGGCAGCTTCTCTAACATAGGCCGAAGACAGCCTGACAGCTCCGTCCTAATTTCGTTGGGCATCGTTTCTAGCAAGTCAGATGAAGCGGCTCCTTCCAGGTCAGCGGCAAGCCCGACAGAAGATTCACGGCGTCTTCCCGAGGATCGATAGTGATCGATGATGACATGGCGAGTTATTTGGAACATCCAGGAGAGCAGGCGATCAGGAGCTTGCAACTGGTCCAAGTGTTGATGCACTCGCAAAAACACGTCTTGCAAAATATCGTCGGCTTCAGCGTCATTGCTCACGCGTTTCAAAATAAAGGCACGAAGACCTTTATGGACTTGCTCCCACATTCCCGCAGGTATCGTCATGGGCATACTCCTGTCGCCTTTCGGGAGGCCGACGACACCATAATACGGCGCATCGGCCTCTCAAATACAAATCACGCGCATGTGGCATGTCGATTCGCCGAGCTGTGGCGCGCAGGGATACAACAGCCGGTGTTTGAAACTGGTCCCGTCACGTCAAGCTGTTCATGCACAGTGAAGATTTCCCAGGCGTTGTCGTCTGGATCAGAAACCCAGAGTTTATCCTGCCTCGCGAAGCAGCAAGCGACGTTCGCTTCTGCCCGTTCGATAATTCCTTGATCTTGTAGTCGCTGTTTCCATGTCGCAATTTCCTCAAGGGAACCGACCTCAATGCCCAGGTGGTTGACTGAACTGATACGTCCCGAGGAGGAGAGCAGTGAAAGATTTAATGAAGGGGAATCCAGGTCAAATTTGGCGTAGTCCGTGGTCTGTTTCTGTGGTACCACCCCGAATACCTTTTGATAGAACTTCACCGATGCCTGTACGTCTCGAACGTCGAGTGAAATATGAGGTCTCATGGTTTCTCTCCCTTCCGTTAGCGGTGAGGCACTATGCCTTCACCTGCTCTATAGACGGTGTAGTTGGGAGAAGGATGCAAACAACCGAAACCAAGCGTAATACGCTGATGGTGGATCAGCGGGGTCAGTGACTGTGCCGAGTCTAGCGGATCTATGGTACGGCGAGAGGCGAGGGGAGCTCAAGATGCACGCTGGGAACTGCGGCCGGAGGGCGTGGCGGCTGCTGGGGGTGTTGGAGGGCAATACCTGACCACATTTTGGGATTCTCGCGTGATACCCGCGTTGACATCGGCTAACAAAGGGGACAGACTGT
>NZ_CDLUDY010000055.1:0-3297 GCF_975968855.1 Petrachloros mirabilis | reverse complement strand
GCTGGATGGCCTGAAGAATCTCCGAGAGAAGCTTCTCCGATGAAGCATGAACCACGATTTTTGCGCGAGACGAGTCGACCCTTGTCTTACCGATGACCATCTCCGAAAGGTCGAAAGAACCACCCATCATCAAAATCGTGTCCAGCACCTTCGCCAAGATGAGCGAATCGATAATGTGCCCTTCAAGGAGCACGGTTTCCTGATATTTCATGTCCATCGATGCCTCATCAGTTGATGTACCCTCATTGTACCACCAGGATAATTGAGAGAACCGGCGGTGACACATCAGTGAGGATAAGGCCTGCCTAAAACGGCTACGGGGCAGATGTCCCAGGGGATTTCATCATTTCACGGAGAACGCTGGTCGCATACGCACCCGAAGGGAGGGCAAACGAGATGGTGAGAACGAAACCGTTGAGCGACCAATCGAGGTCAACCAATTGAACGCGAAGAGAACGGCGCTCCCCTTGAATTCCGCAGGCCTTGGCCGCTTGGATCAGACTTTCTGGTGTCGTCCCTTCTTCGTCTGCCACAGCTCGTTCGATTTCGCCTGGGAAACCGGACGCCCATGAGACACGTGAACCGAAAAGAATTCCGGTCGGACTGATTTCAAATCGTTCTGCACGCGGCTGCTCCTGGGCAACATCATCCTCCACGAGGAAACAGGCTCCGTTGCCCATCTTCATCGCCCAATCGCCGGCAAGGACCCGATCGATCTGGTCGATGCGCCGAGCAAGGATTTTATTGAACAGATAGGATTGGAACGTGTTGAGGTACCACATCCGTTTGGCTCGACTCATTTTCGCCCGACGCCCCGCGTCATCAAGCAGAACCGCCCCAAGTCGGTAATTTTCGCCCGATCGTCCCTGACGCTGCGGGCCAAAATAGTTCGGAACTCCTCGTCGTACCAATTCAGATAAGACGGCGGGAACAGTTTCTCGGGCATGGTCGGCCACGCCACGAATGACAAGGCGGAACCGGTTCCCCGCATGGTGCCCAGGGCGCAGTCTATTACGATGGCGCCCGAGGATCTCGATCCCAAGGATCTGCTCATCAGGTTTCACCCGGGCCATTTGCTCAGGGTTGACTCCGTGGAGCGAAATCATCTGCGTTGTCACCGCCCTCGCATCTTTCAGCCCGGCCGTTCCAATCCCCTGTGCCTTCACCCCGAGAGTCGACGAGAGTTTCCGCACAAGATCCGGCGTCGATAACAAACGTTTGGTGACGGTGATATAGAGATGCTCGCCCTCTCCGCAAGGGAGATATAACGGACGCTCTTCCACCTGAAAGTCTTCCGGCAACTCGCGCATTCGGCCGCCGATCCCCAGGATCGAGGCGGTAAGGTATGGCTGAGTCATTTCAGAAGTCGGCATACAGGACCTGAGCAATCCAAAGAGTTTTTACATCTTTTCCGGGCGTGGCGCCGGCATCGTGTTATACTCTGCCATGCGCTTCAGATGGTCCTTACTGGGGGCTATGCTCTTGATCATCTTCTTGGCCGAGGTTCCCCATGCATCAGCCCTGGATAACCGGGTGTTTCTATCATTCGTTTCACACATCACGAAGCAAGTCTCCGTCGACAAGCAGGCTTTCGTGAAGGCCAGTACCTGCCTGTCCTGGTTTTACCATGAGCTCAAAAAACCAAAGTCGCCCACAGTCGAAGGCATCGCCTGGAATCCTGCCTCGTTATCCTTCCAGGAGCAGGACTGCCTTACGTACTACCCTGGCGGTATGGAAGAGGCACGGAACGATTTCGCCAAGACGCAAACCCTGCTCTCCGTCAGTATGACCGTCTACGAATTTGCGCTCGTCGCCGACCAAAATGACGACCAATCATACAGCACCGCCGAGCTTCACGATCTGTTTCGTGCTCTCTCGCTGACTTACGACGAGGCCGCGCCACCCCTGTCTTCCGTGGACATCCTCAATGCCCGCTTCGACCAATGGTATCGCACGAAAAATCTCGACGACGTCATGAAAGGCATGAACCATCTCTACGAACGTGGATATCGTGTGACAATTCGCGATCGAGCCGAGTTGGATCAAGTAATGAAATGAGTTTGCACGGGGTTTCCTGGCTCGATCGGCTCAGATCTTTCGTCGGCCACAACCTGGGCCAACCACTCTACCGTCTGTTCAGTCTTGTTCCGCATTGGGAATTCGGCCTCTCGACCCATACTTACTCAAATCTCACCTGTTCGCATGCGGCCCTTGCCGGACGCCGCGCAGTGCATCTGAGCGACCTGCATCTCGACCGCTATCATCCCCGCCACGACCGCGTCGTTGACTCGATCGACGAATTGGGCCCCGATTGGATTTTTATCACCGGGGATCTGCTCAACGTGTCGGAAGGGCTCCCGCACCTCTTCCGTTTTCTGGCCCGCCTACGCAAAATCGCTCCGGTCTTCATCACGCTGGGGAATCACGACCATTATAGCGGGGTGACAGTGGAGCAGTATGCCGAACTGGCCGACCGCCACGGCATCACCCTCCTTGTGAACCAGACAACCTACGTTCAGACAGGGATCGGGGAACTGGCGATTGCAGGCGTTGACGATCCATCGCTCCACCGCGCCGATCTTCGCTGCGTACCACCTGCAACCAGACAGCGTTTTACACTGCTCCTGGCCCACGCCCCGAATATCTTGGATCAAATGGAATCACATCATGAAGTCGACTTGATTCTCTGTGGTCATAGCCACGGCGGCCAATGGCGCATCCCTGGCATCCCGACTTTTTGGCTCCCCCCAGGATGCAACGGCCGCATTGCGGGTGAGCATCGGTCGGGTGAACACAAGCTGTATATTAACCGCGGGCTTGGCTGGTCGTTCCTTCCTCTCAGATTGAATTGCCATCCGGAGATCGTCGTCATCGATTGGATTAACGAGCAGACACAGGTCAACGCGGCCTGATCGATCAGCCGATGCGCTCCAGAGCCTCTTTCGCCCGACTCCGTACCGTCTGATCCCAATCTTCTTCCGCAAGTACCTTCAGCCGCTCTTTCGTTTCCGGTGCCCGCAATCTCCCCAAGCCCAAGGCTGCACAGGAACGGACATAGGCATGGTCATCCTCCAACGCCTTAACCAGCAGCGATACGACCGACTGGTCTTGAAGGACGCCCAAATGGCTGGCCGCCATCCCCCGAATCCGATGCTGCTTGTCCCCCAGAGCCCGTTGCAGTGTCGTGGAGAACAACTCTTTCATCGCAGGAACCGCCGATTCCAACCCCTCCAGACGGTATTCATTCAACTCGATCAGGGTAAAGGCAATTTCCAGTCTTTTCTCGCGTGCCGGTTT
>NZ_CDLUDY010000054.1:0-4936 GCF_975968855.1 Petrachloros mirabilis | reverse complement strand
GTCGGATTGGGGGATTTAGGGGGAAGACATCGGGAGCCGCTACACAGGAAAAAATAAAATTGCTTAAAGACGAAGGGATCGTGTTCCAAGGTGGAAGAGTAAAGAATTTTGAAAAAATTCTTTTTCGATTCTCCACCGTTAAGAATTCAGGTGGTTTATCCTAAAAGCCGTGCTGATTCCAAGTGCTTCAGACACACAGCATATTTGCAGGGTTAGGAGGAGAGCATGTCAAAGACCATTGATCGCGACTACCCAAAACTAATGGGCTTACGCGAGGGAGCCCACTACTCCCGCATGGATCTTCATACCCACTCGCCTGCGTCGGAGTGTTCCTCGTTCAGGTTGCCCATGGTGCTGGCCGCGAAGATCCCCAAAGTCTCATCAACCATGTCGGCCAAGGACCGGCGTGCCGCGGTTACCCTGCTCAGCAATCTTAAGGACACCAATCCGATCTTCGACGACACCGCTGAGAAAGCAGCGGCCGAGGCACTGTGGTGGAAGCCGCCGGGAAGGGCGGTCGACGGCAAGGCGTTGGCCGAGGTAGCCCGTGTTTGGCTGACGGACATCGAACGGATCGAGGAACCCCACAGCAAGGCAGCCATACCGTTGCTCAAGTCTGCATTCCAGGACATCACCAATGTCCTGATGGAGAAGTTCTTTCCTCCAGAATACACGCTGCGATGTTATATAGAGCAGATCGAGGTGGTGGCGCTGACGGACCACAACCATCCGGGATACATCGTACCGCGGTTGCCACAGTTGGGAACCTGGTTTGACGCGGTGGCGGAAGTCAACGACGAGTTTTTGGCGGATATCCGGGAAGGCTCGCCGTCCGGAGCGAAGGTCCGCGAGATGATGCACGCACGGCTGGGCAAGGCAAAGCAAAGACTGGAGTCCTCCGGTGCCAGCCGATCCCACGGCGACGCAGAAACCAAGGAAAACCACAAGGACTCCAAAAAACTCAAAGACAGGGACCGTCGCCTGGCGCACATCGACGAGCGCATCAGGATCTGGAATGACGAGCGCACTTCCGTGCGACCGTTGACGGTCTTGCCTGGAACCGAGATCACGGTCAGCAACGTCCACTGTCTGTCCATTTACCCGCCGGACTGGATGGTCCCGAGCCGCATTGCGGGCATCCTGCGAGATATCGGCATCGAGGAGCACAGCTGGGGAAGGGGGTTCGAAGCTGCGGCCAACTCCGGCGTCCAACGTACCATAGACTTGGTTGATGAGGCCGGCGGCATTGTGATCCCGGCCCATTCCAACAGCGACTTTAAGGGATTGTTGCGACTGTTCCGAAAGGGATTGGCCCTGCAGAAGGTACTCGAGCATCCGGCACTGCTGGCGTTGGAGAAGATTGAGGGCACGCTGCTGGCAGGCGAGGGACGTAAAAAGGGCAAGGACGCCTGCGAGACACTGCGCTGGCTGGATACCGGCGCCAACGCCCCCCAGCGTGCCAAACTTCTGGCGTTTGTCAAGGGATCCGATGCCCACGAGTGTCGACTCGAGGTTGATGGCACCGGCGAGGACCTCGGCGTGCGCTTCACCTGGGTCAAGATGGACATCCGGCAACGCGATACCCCAAACGAGGTCTTCCGGGCGCTACGGCTGGCGCTGCTCGGTGGCCAGGGGCGTGTGGTCGAGATCCCGGTGGAGGACACCTACAACTACGGTGCCTACGGGACAAAGACACGAAAGGAGTATGTGGTGCCCAAAAAACGCCGAGAGGCCTTGCTGGACTGGACCAACCATCATCCAGCCATCCTCGGACTGATGGTTCATGGCAAAGATTCCTATTCGGACGGCGTTGAGATCCGGTTCAACCCTTTCATGAATTGCGTCGTCGGGGCTTCGGGCAAGTCGACCGTGCTGCGGCTGGTAGCCTATGCATTTGGCATGTTGCGGTTCTTCCCCAACAGCGAAGAGCGGTGGCTGCCGCAACGGGTCCGGGTGTTCGTACGAGATACCTCCGGCGTGTGGTGTGTCCAGCGCGTAGGCCGCCACTTCGACCCGGACGATCCGACGATTATCACGACGATCCATGGCCTTTCGGCCAATGGGAACTGGGTTGAGGAACTCAGAGACGACGCGGCCCGCGACAAGGCCCGTAACACCATCGAGATTTGGCCGGGCCCAAGCTACCTGTCCCAGGGGTACAAAACTCGGCAGTTTAACGATGCCGATCTCGACCGCCTCGTAACGCGCCTGGATATCTCGAAGGTTCGCAATCGGAAGCCGCTGTTGATCCATCAACCGCACGAGATCTTTCATAGCGCCGACCTTTTCCAGCGAGTCTTAAAGCGTCCGGTGCTCAAGTTTCGCCAGATTATCTGGGCCACCGTAAGTCCCAATGTCCCAACGGCTCTGGACGCCGAGAAGCTCATCGTCACCGACGAAAAGGAAAACGCCGACCCGCGCCAGATGAAAGTGGTCTGCGGCGGCGACCTGCACGAGGACGAGGTGATCCGCAACTTCCTCGACCGTATGGAGGGTGGCTACGCGGGGTTTGCGCGAAGGAAGGTACTGTACGAGTCGTGATGCGTCAACGTCCCGTCCGTGTCCTCAAAGGAATGGGGCGGTGTCAGATCTTGAATTTTGAATAAACTGAATATGCAGGCTTGTGTGCAGAGCTTCCAAGGCCCACTCGTCGCCGGGCATCAGTTTCAGCATTTATAAAAAAGGAAGAGCGAGGTAATGAAATCTGATACAAATATCATGTGGGCAGACAGCAGGGTTGGTTGTAGACCCGTTACAAAGAATTTGATGAACCGGGTTGCTTGCTTGGTAATCCTGATATTGACCGTTGGCGTGCCGCAGGCACAAGCAAAATGGCCGCACGTCCTCTTGTCCAAAGACGGTGTCTCGATTTCGTATGAGGTTTTCGGTTCCGGGGAACCGACGCTCGTATTTGTGCACGGCTGGAGCTGCGATGCCCGCTACTGGCGCGCCCAGCTGCCGCATTTCTCCAAGAATCATCGTGTGGTCACGCTTGATCTTGCAGGCCACGGTCATTCCGGAATGACGCGTAAGCGGTATACCATGGCGGCTTTCGGAAAGGATGTGAGAGCGGTCACTGAAACTACGGACAGCCACAGTGTCATTCTGATAGGGCATTCCATGGGCGGATCCGTTATTGCAGAGGCTGCCCGACTCATGCCGAACCGTATTGTAGGACTAATCGGTATAGACACGATGCACAACATTGAATATCCAATGACACACGAAGAGTTCAAAAAGATGATGGCTCCCCTAGAGAAGAACTTTCGAACCGGAAGTCGGCAGTTCGTAAAAGAGATGATCTCGCCCGACACGGATCCGCACCTTCGCGAGTGGATTCTCTCTGATATTTCAGCAGCACCGTCCGATGTTGCCCTCAGCGCTATGAACGAGATGATGTTACAGTATATCACAGGAGAAGCGTCTAAAGCATTTGATGAAGCCCGCATTCCGGTCATAGCCGTGAATGGAGATCTGTGGCCCATCAACTATGAAGCGAATCGTCGGCACATGCTTTCTTTCGACGCCATTATTATCAAGGATGCGGATCATTTCTTAATGATGGATCGTCCTGAAGAATTCAACAGAGCGTTGGAAAAAGCAATCCATAAGTTAAAACGGCGTGAATATGGAGACAAATAAGAATAGAAAACTTTATTCCGTATTGCTACAGTTAAATCAATGTGGTTAGGGCCTATCATTGGTGTGATCCTTGGCTTTTTTGTGCTATTGGGTGCAAGAGCTCTAAGGAAATGATAGGATGATTAGCGTTGGGTTCATTATATGGAGGTCTCTATGGCTGTTCGTGTATTAAGGCTAGGCAGTAATCGGGTCGAAGGCGAGGGCCTTCCAATAGGTACGGTCCGACGTCCGCCCCGGGGCGTGGCAAAGGCAGATTTCAGCTCCCAGAACTGGTACGATGTCTGGTTTCCAAACTTAGCCCCCAGCGTTGAAACCATGAAGTTCGGGAAGAACGCAAAAACCGACCGGGAGTGGCTTGCATTCAAGAAGAAGTACCGTGCAGAGATGGCCACGCCTGAGAACTCCCGTATACTGGAACTGCTGGCTGCCCTGTCCCATCAAACGAACTTCTCTGTGGGGTGCTACTGCAAAGACGAAGCGCGTTGCCATCGTTCGGTGCTGATGGAGCTCCTCATAGAGAAAGGCGCCAAGGTCGAGCACCCGGATCACTGAAGCACATGCCATCCGATCCGTCACGCGTACGGAAGAAAAGCTGCCGTGCTGCACTGGTCCATAAACATCATTTTGTTTTTAAATCGAAATTGATATGATATCGGTAAAATATATGTTTCGGGATCGATGCGGCAAAGTTGAATCTTTGAAGGGATGTGGGATAGATTGTGTTTGTGGACGATTTGATCGGCTGATAAGACTTAGAAAAGGAGGACAAAATGGCGGATGTGAGAATTACGGTAGTGAAACGGTTGGACAACCAGGAGCTTTACGGCGACAACCCCCCGCTTACATTTACCGGTGTGGGATTGTGCGACCGGTTCGAGGAGGGTCAAGTTTTCATCGCAAAAGAAGGCGGATATCCGGAAGGCTTTTGCCCGTGGGCATATGCGGACATTCAGCGGGATCTGATCCATCTTCGGTTGGGAGGGGACTACCCATGGTTTAAGGAAAAGGGGGCTATTCTTTCTTGCTGTACGGATGGGGCGAGACCGGTAATTTTCAAGCTTGAACGAGTGGAATGAGGGATCATCTCCACGAGAAATTTGGAGTGGTCCTGAGGGCTTGAAGGGTAAATAGACCCTAATTAAGCGATATAGCACTGAGACGCAGGGAGGACCATTTATGTTGAGAACGCATCGATATGAACTGTTGACCTGGGAAGAGATCAATGTTGCGGTATCCGAGGGACGGCTCATCGTTCAGCCGGTGGCGTCCATCGAAGATCACGGAAAACACCTCC
>NZ_CDLUDY010000053.1:0-12093 GCF_975968855.1 Petrachloros mirabilis | reverse complement strand
CGTTCCCTCTTTCTCAGCCACGCTCTTTGATCGACTCCAGGAATGGCTCCACGGCGGCTATCATGGGACGATGTCCTGGTTGGCTCGCAATCCTGCTCGCCGCGCAAACCCGCAGGTCGTACTCCCTGGGTGCAGATCAATCATTTCTGTCGGTGTGAATTACGACACAGGCCACCGCGCGACAGAAGGCCCTGGGTTGGGACGAATAGCTCGCTACGCCTGGGGGAAGGATTACCACGACGTAATCGGCAAGCGGTTGAGAAAATTAGAAGCAAAAATTCGAGAACTCGACCCGGAATCCGCCACCCGATCTTATGTCGATACGGGCCCCATCATGGAAAAAGCCTGGGCGCAACAGGCCGGACTCGGATGGGTTGGCAAACACTCGAATCTGGTCTCCTCTGAATATGGCTCATGGTTGTTACTGGGAGAAATTCTCACCACGCTGGAGCTACCGCACGATGAACCGGCTACAGACCTCTGCGGGAGTTGTTCCCTTTGCATTCAGGCCTGCCCAACCGGCGCAATCATCGAGCCGTATGTCGTAGATGCCACTCGATGTATTTCCTACTTGACGATCGAATTCCGCGGTACCCGTGAAGAAATTCCTGATGATCTAGCTTCTCGTATGGGACAACATATATTCGGCTGCGACGACTGTTTAGACGTATGTCCGTTCAACCTTCGAGGAGAACGGACCAACGATCCGGCCTTTTCTCCCTCCCCGATCACCCTGGCTCCGCGGCTAGAGGAATTAGCTTCATTCGACGAAGCTGTATTCGCGGAACACTTCCACGAAAGCCCTCTCAACCGGGCGAAACTTCAAGGCCTCCAGCGCAATGCAGCTATCGCACAGGCAAATCAATAACACCTCGCACCCTGCCTCTTAGCAGTTCATCCCCCTTCCATCCTGCCTTAAAGAGGAGTAGGGTAACTAAGTTAATTTCGGCGGTCGGCGATGGGGGCCTAGAAAGGAGAGTGCTCCTGTGGATCCTCCTACTTTTGCGCTTATTACAACCGATCGAACCATTGAACCGATTCTCCAGCAGGCCCTTTCGGGGTATCCAAACACTCTTCTTACGGCTCAAACAACAGAAGAAGCCCTTCGGCTTATTTCACGCCAACAAGACCTTGTACTCGCTATCTGTGATGATGAAGGAGGACGGATCGAGTGCGACAAGCTGCTGGTCCGGGCCAAACAAGCGCAACCGCCCATACCTGTGATCATCTTGGGAGCTGTCGATTCTGCGAAAGCGGCGACCGATGCGATTCACCGGGGAGCCTGCGACTATCTTCCGAAGCCGTTAACTGCCGAAGCGCTTCATCAGGCAATTCTTGGAACCCAATCTCGCCAGCCTGAAATCCCACCCTCATCTCCAGATCTCTTGCAGGGTTTTCAGAAGATTGTCAGCGTTTCTCCACAAATGCAGCTTCTTAAACGTTTGGCTGCAGAAGTGGCTGCGACCGATGCAACGGTCCTGATCACTGGTGAAAGCGGAACCGGGAAGGAGCTTTTTGCTCGTGCCATCCATATGGAAAGCTCGAGAGCGAGAGGCCCCTTCATCGCGTTGAACTGCGCTGGCATTCCAGAACATTTGCTCGAATCCGAGCTCTTCGGGTATCAACGCGGGGCCTTCACAGATGCGAAGCAGGCGAAGCCGGGCCGCTTCCAACTGGCCGAAGGCGGAACCCTTTTCCTCGACGAAGTTGGCGAGATGAGCCTGACTGCCCAAGCTAAGTTACTCCGCGTGCTGGAAGACCACGTCATCGACCCCCTCGGTAGCACGCATAGCGTGAAGGTAAACATTCGAGTGATCGCTGCAACCAATGAAGATCTTCCCTCACAGATCAAAGCAGGACGCTTTCGTCTTGACCTGTTTTATCGACTGAACGTGTATCAACTCCGCATCCCACCTCTCCGCGAACGACCTGAGGATATCGAACCGATTCTCCACTCATTCTTAGACACGGCGCGCCGCAGCCAAGGCTGCCGTATACAAAGCATCACGCCGGAGGCACTAACCCTGTTCCAGCGTCACGACTGGCCAGGCAATGTACGTGAGCTCCACAACGTGGTGGAAGGGCTGACGATCACGTGTAAAGACACGCAGATCCGACCAGAGCATGTGCCGCCGACATTTCGAATGACACAACCAAAGCCACCCGCAGCGCCCACAGAAAAGCCTTCTCTGCTGGCTTTCGGACTCTCATTTCAGGAAATGGAAAAGAAGATGTTGGAGGAGGCGCTCCGCAAGTCCGGAGGCAATGTGTCCGAAGCCAGCCGCCTATTGAAGATCACCCGCAACACCCTTCGCTATCGCATGGCGAAGTACAATATCCAGTAGCAAGAGGCAGAAATTCCCTCCCAGCTGATCCAAAACGCCCGCAGCTATAACCTTCGTCGCAGATAAAATCGCGTCCTGCAAACTCTGCAAAGCCATGGAAACCTACCTAACGCCCGTAAGAGAAAATCCCTCCAGCCGTGGCGCAGAGCCCTAGAACAATCTGTTGAACAACAGTTAGGACAGCTCGGCTGAACACCGTGTAGCATCTGATCACTCGGTGTAGTATTAGGGTATCGTCTTTAACTTCTCCCCTATTTCTTCGACCAAACCGGATACCAAACTGCAGGCTAGTGGAGTCTGCACTACGGCACGGACTTTTTCCCGTCCAAGGGGCTTTTAAAAAAACTGACGGACACCTAACAGTTTGGACGCATTTAAGACGCCATTTCCCCTACCCTCGCCGATGACATTCGCTGGAGATGCCCGCAGGTAGTACAGACATGACAACCTGTAGCTGTTCCGGAAAATGAACGTTCAATTTCGCGCTCTGGGTGATGACATCGAGGCTCGCCCTTCTGCTTCCAGGCTTCTCGTAACATGTAACCAACCGTATCCTTCACAGAACCTCTTTCATCTTCGCCATCATCGATGCGACACATTTAATGCCGATATCAGCCCAAAGGTCCCTAATCTGGAACAACGCTACGCCACCCGCGGAACCAGCCACCATCCCACCGTGCGCTCCAGGAATTGTGTGAGCCATTCGCGATCGATCGGCTCCATGTTTTGCACTTCGAGAGCAAACTCAAAACCTTTCACCCAGAGGACGGTGGCGTCTTCGACGTGGATGCCTTCAGGCCTCTCAGGAGGCCAGACCCAAAAACTGAGCCGCATTCCGGGACGCACAGGCATCGGGCCAGCCATTCGCCACCCATTGGCCGAGACATCCAACATAGTCCCTCGCGCTATAAATTCTCGATCCCCGTATAGAAGGGGCCAGCGAGCTGGCCAACGGGTGTGTCGACGCACAGGGTGTGATCGCCCTAGCATGTTCTCCTCCCATGACATCTTCAATTCAAATTTAGCCGCAAAAACAGTCGGTTACTATTCCTCAAATGGTGTGCCTCAGTGTGCCTCAAAAGGAGGGACCGACGCCGAATCCTGTTCTGCCCGGATTTTTTGCGTTCCAGACACTGCGAGCCAATTCGGAGGGAAATACTGCACACCGCGGCTAGGCGAAAACGCTTACCTCTTTTTGACCTGTGGCACCAATCTTGTCACTGCTGCCGAACTTGCATACTTGTAGTCGTTCAGCGTCGATTGGTCTCCCGCTACCCTTATCCCATTGCAAATGAATCTCGAGGCTCCCCTAAGCGTTGCTCCCAAGGAAGCAGCCTGATCCAGTTCCCCCTGCACGCATCGAACGAATGCCACCCAAACAAACCCTCTTCGAAATAATTCTCTTTCTCTTATTCCTCAACGAAAGCTGGTACCCTTCTACGTTGTACTTATTCCGCGACTAAAACTGCATTCCAGCTGCCTACTCATAACCGTACCTTGACGATCGTGACCCCATCGCCACCTTCACTGCGGTCGCCGGAACGTGTGCTTTCAACGTATGGTGAAACCCTCAAGTACTCGCGAAGCGAGGCCTTCAATTTGCCAGTGCCATGTCCATGGATGATCCGGATGGCAGGCGTGCCGTCGAGCGTGGCACGGTCAAGCGCCGCCACCACCTCATCCAGTGCATCGTCCACCGCCTTACCCCTCACATCCACCACCGTCTGCTCTTCCGCATGATAGGAACGAGTCGAGCCGCCAGGTTTCCGTGAAGCTGATGAGATGGCCGTTTTCGGCTCTGAAATGGACTCACGGGCCAACCCGACCAGATTCGCCACGGTCGCCAGCAACTCCCCCTCCCCAACTTTTACGCGGACACGCTTCTTTCCCTGCGGAGATTCTAACAACGTTCCCATCATTCCGAGGCCGGTGATCTCAACTGGGTCGCCCACACGCAGTCGATCGAACGGTACCGGCTCGCCGATCGGCACCAACTCCACCTTTGATTGCACCTCCAGCTCGGCCAGCCGTTGTTTGGCCTCCTTCGCCTTGATCATTTTCTGCTCGCGCTTGACGGCATCGACCGTCGCCTGTACCTCAGCGCGCGCACGACTGAATTGTTCTTGCAACTTCTTCTTGAGCCCCTTGCGCTCTTCCCGTTCGGTTGCTTCCAGCCTCGCCAACTGTTCCTTAGCCAGCCGCGCCGCTTCTTCCGCTTCGGCCCTGGCCGTCATTGCTTTGGCCAGATCCTCCGTGAGACGCCGCTGCTTGGCGTGGAGATCTTCCAACATCTTTTCCAAGGCGCGATCGTCCTTCTCAAGTTTTTGTCGAGCATCATCGAGCAAAGAGGCATCCATCCCCAATCGCCCTGCAATCTCAATGGCCGACGACCCTCCCGGCACGCCCATAAACAGCCGATAGGTCGGCGAGAGCGTCGCCACGTCGAATTCGACGCTCGCATTGGCAAATCCGGGCGTCGTCTGGGCCAAGGCTTTGAGCGGCCTATAGTGTGTCGTCACGATGACCTTCAGGCCGAGTGCGGCCAAGCGATGTAACAGGGCTTCGGCCAGGGCCGCGCCTTCCGTCGGGTCAGTCGAGGTGACCGGTTCGTCGAGCAATACCAAGGCTTGGCGCCCTTCCTGCATCTCGTCGAGCAATTGGATCATCTGAGTCATGTGGGCGGAGAAACTTGAGAGGTCGCGTGTCAGATCCTGCGCATCGCCGATGTCGGCATAGACTTCGGGAAACAGCGCCATTTCCGATTCCGGATCGCAGGGAAGCAACAATCCGGCTCTCACCATGAGGGCAAAGAGACCAACGATCTTAAGCGTAACGGTCTTACCTCCGGTGTTGGGGCCGGAAATGACAAGAACCTGCACCGAATCGTCAATCACTATATTATTTGCCACCACATGGTCCTTGGAGAGGACCAACAGCGGATGCCTCGCCTGCTTCAATCGAACGAGTCCTTGGCTGTTCAACGACACCGATTGGGCGTGCAACTGGCGGGCGAAGGAGGCCTTTGCAAAGATTGCGTCGAGATCAGCCAGAACATCGACGCCCGCCACGATTAAATCTTCGTGCTTTGCAACCGCCTCGGACAATTCGCGGAGAATCTTTCGAACTTCCCGATCGATCTCCCGATCAGCGACTTTTATGGCATTGTTCAAGTCCACGAGCTCACGTGGCTCGAGAAAGACCGTCGCACCGCTGGACGACACGTCGTGGACGATTCCCGGGACCCGCCCTTGCATTTCGATCTTGATCGGCACCACGTAGCGGCCTTCACGTTGCGCAAAATACTGTTCCTGTAATAAATCTGCGTAGCGCCGTGAATGGAGAATTTGGTCCAGCTGTTGGCGAATCCGCTGCTTCAACTCATTGGCGTGGTGGGTCAGGCGCCGCAACGCCGGCGTCGCGGATTCTTTGATCGAACCGTCTGCATGGATGGAAACCTCCAGCGCCTGCATGACCCCCCGAAGCTCGCTGCCGAACCGAAGCGCTTGAGTAGCTACTGACAGCGCCGGGGCCTCCGCTGCATGCCGGTTTATATAACGATGGATGTCCTCCCACAAGGCAAAGACCACAGCATGGTCGCGTAGTTCATGCGTCTCCAACACGGCGCCCTTGCCCGCACGAGCCAATGATTCGCGGATGTCAGGAAAGGAGAGCGATGGAATGGTGTCGGTACTTTCTTGCAATTGCACCATTTCTGTCGTTTGTTGTTGCAACCGTTGAGCGGTAAAAAGATCATCTGCCAGGACGACAGATCGGCACCGGGCTGCGCCCAGAGATGAGCGTGCCTGGCCTGCCAGCAACTCCAGCAGCTTGCCCCACTCCAAGACTTGTGTCGTTTGCTCGAAGAGCTCCATGGCCGTTCCTCAGGATGCCAATTAAACAGTGGCCCCGGACTCTAGCGAAGCACCGACCGTCGAAGCAAGAAAGGAATCACTGCTTCGGTGATGCTCCGTAATTTCATGGCCTTGCGTGGCTAAAACCTCTTTACCAACGCGGGATTACCACTTATGTAACACTTGACAAGGTGGGAGGTCACCGATACTATCGCGCACACTGAGGCCGGTATAAAACCGGCTAATTTTTTGTTGGAGGACAACTCGGATTATGGCGATCAGAGTAGGAATCAACGGATTTGGTCGGATCGGGCGGAATGTGCTGCGTGCCTCGCTTGGAGATCAGGACTTGCAGTTTGTGGCTATCAACGACCTTACCGATGCCAAAACGCTCGCCTACCTGCTGAAATATGACTCCGTGCACGGAACGTTAAAGGGAAGCGTCGAAGCCAAGGACGACCAGATTCTCGTCGACGGGAAGCCCATCAAGGTGCTCGCCGTCAAAGATCCCAAAGAACTCCCTTGGAAGGATTTGAACATCGACGTCGTTATTGAATCAACAGGCCGCTTTACCGATCGCGATGGCGCAGGCAAGCACCTCACCGCAGGAGCCAAATTAGTTATCATCTCCGCCCCGGCAAAAGACCCGGATGTAACTATCGTGTTGGGCGTCAATGAAGACAAATACGATCCAAAGACGCACCGCATCGTTTCAAACGCATCCTGCACAACGAACTGTTTGGCTCCCGTCGCCAAAGTCCTCATGGAGAACTTCGGTATCAAGCATGGCGTGATGACCACGATCCATTCCTATACCAACGATCAGCAACTCCTCGACCTGCCACATAAGGACCTGCGACGGGCCCGTGCTGCCGGCATGTCGATGATTCCTACAAGTACCGGCGCCGCCAAGGCATTACATCTTGTGTTGCCCCAATTGAAGGGGAAGATGGATGGGTTGGCGATTCGCGTCCCGACCCCCATCGTGTCCTTAGTGGATCTGACAGTGGAAACCGAAAAGGACTGCGATGTCGCCGCAGTGAATGAGGCATTTCGCAAAGCCGCCAGCGGGCCGATGAAAAGCATTCTTCAATATTCGGAAGATCCCATCGTGTCGATCGATCAGAAGGGCAACGATCACTCCGCCACGGTCGATGCACCGCTGACGGCGGTGATCGACAAGCGGCTCGTCAAAGTGACCGCCTGGTATGACAATGAATGGGGGTACTCGTGCCGCGTCCGGGATCTCATCAAGGTGCTTGCTGCCAAGTCCAAAGGCCGTTGAGCATAATCTTTTCCATCAGTCGTACGGGTTGCTGTATACAGATCTGAAGGACAGCCTATGAACCTGCACAAGCAGACCATCGACGACCTGGCACTTTCCGGAAAGAGAGTGATCATCCGTGCCGACTTTAATGTGCCTCTGGACGACTCGCTGCAGATCACCGATGACACGAGAATTCGCTCCACGCTCCCTACCATCAACCGCGTCGTCGACGACCTTGGCAAAGTCATCTTGTGTTCGCACCTCGGACGACCAAAAGGCAAGTTTGACCCGAAATTCAGCCTTGCTCCGATCGCCAAACGGTTAGGACGCCTGCTAGGGAAAGACGTGATTTTCGCTCCGGACTGCATTGGGCCGGCCGTCCAGAACCTTGTCGGAAAAATGAAACCAGGCGACGTCATGCTCCTGGAAAATCTTCGGTTCCATGCCGGCGAGGAAAAGAACGACGAAGACTTTTCAAAATCTTTAGCGGCTCTCGGAGATGTCTACATCAATGATGCATTCGGCGCTGCACATCGCGCCCATGCCTCCACCGTCGGTATTCCTAAATTTATTTCTGCATCAGCAGCTGGATTCCTACTCAAGAAGGAAATCGAATACCTGGAAGGGGCGGTCGAAAACCCAGTTCGTCCTTTCGTCGCCATTCTCGGCGGCGCCAAAGTCTCGGGCAAAATCGGTGTCATTGAAAATCTTGGCAAACGCGTCGACAAGGTCATCATAGGAGGCGGGATGGCCTTTACATTCCTCAAAGCCAAAGGCCTCGAAATCGGCAATTCGCTCGTCGAAAATGACATGCTCGATTTCGCCAAAGGCATAGAGGATCATGCCTTCTCCCGCGGCGTGAAGTTTTATCTTCCCGTAGACTGTGTCGTCGCGGCCAGCCGCGAGCCTGGCGCGGAAACAAAGATCGTTCCGGTTCAGGAAATTCCAAAGGGTTGGTACGCCCTCGACATCGGCCCCGCCTCGGTAAAACTCTTCACTGAAGCGGTCCAAAACGCGAAGACCATTCTCTGGAACGGACCGATGGGCGTGTTCGAAATCGATGCCTACGCGCGCGGCACCCTATCCGTCGCCCATGCGATCGCTGATGCCTACGCTCTGACGATCGTCGGTGGAGGCGAAACCGCCATGGCTGTCCACCGGGCTGGGGAATCCGAGAATATTTCGTTCATTTCTACCGGAGGCGGGGCAGCGTTGGAACTATTAGAAGGCAAGCAACTCCCAGGTTTGACGGCCCTGCCGGAGCGGAAGGATTAACGGGAGCGAGCCTCCCTCTTCCTCTCATCACTCTTTTCATACACTCGAGATCACGTGCGTAAACCACTCGTTGTTGGAAACTGGAAGATGAACAAGACGGCCTCGGAAGCCGCGTCGTTCGTCCGAGAACTGCTGGCGAAGATCGATGTTGGCCTTCAGGTTGAGATCGTCATTGCTCCGCCTTATACAGCACTAGAATCGGTCCGTACTGCGCTTGGTTCATCAACACGACTCGGCATTGGAGCCCAGAATCTTCATTGGGAGCAACACGGTGCTTTCACGGGAGAAATCTCGGGGCCCATGCTACGCGACCTTAGTTGCAGCTACGTCATCCTCGGCCATTCTGAACGGCGGAAGCTATTCGGCGAGCGGGACGCGGACATTAACAAGAAAGTTCGAGCCGCATTGATAAGCGGCCTTCGCCCGATTCTCTGTGTCGGCGAATCGCTCGAAGAGCGTGAGGGCGGCCGCACACAATCCGTCGTCACCGGACAGGTCATCGAAGGGCTCAAAGGATTGACGACTCAAGAAATGGCACCCGTCACCATCGCCTATGAACCCGTCTGGGCCATAGGAACAGGCAGGGCCGCAACCACGGAACAGGCAGTGGCTGTGCACCAGACCATTCGCTCCTGCATCGCGAAACAATGGAGTCCAGACGCAGCCAAGTCGATTCGGATCCTTTATGGCGGGAGTGTAACGCCTCAGAACGCCGGATCACTGCTTACGGCGGACGAGATCGACGGCGCCCTTGTGGGAGGGGCTTGTCTGAAAGCGGAATCGTTTGCTACAATCGCCCTCGTCGCGAAGGTTAAATGCGCTAACTGAGCGGAGTGTCATGCATACGCTTGTAATTATCATTCATATCATCGCCTGTTTTCTTATGATCGGCGCTATTCTTCTTCAGTCCGGCAAAGGAGCCGAGATAGGTGCGGCCTTCGGCGGATCGAGTCAAACCGTCTTCGGCAGCCGAGGACCGGCAAATTTTTTGAGCAAATTCACAGTTATCGTTGCTGTCGTTTTTATGGTGACCTCTATGACCCTTGCCATTATGGCCAGGGAGAAGAACTTCGCTTCCACCGTTATTGACCTGAACAAAAAAGAAACCTCTCAACCGGCTCCGACGACGCCAGCGTCTCCTGCCGATAAACCAGCGGCCGACTCCCACTCCGGCGATTCTTCCGCCACGCATTAAAGCAACAGCCCCCTAAGATTGCGTCGAGGTTAGGGAGGAGCGATTATCCGCGCCCAAAGGCCGTTTGCCCTCCCGACAAGACGATCGAACGGACTCTATAGCAAGACTGCAGCAAGAGAACTTCCAAAGGGTACGGACCGAGCCATCTTGTGGGTTTAAGCGAGGCGAGACGCAAGGGGCGTGGGCTGTTCGCTACCTAAACGCGGGTAAGCCAGGAATCGTGGCTCGGATCCTCTCCCTGTACAATGGCGAAGAACCGCTTTTGCAGATTGAGGGTGATCGGACCAGGTTTCCCGGTTCCAATACGGCGATTGTCGATCTCTCGAACCGGCGTCAACTCCGCAGCCGTTCCCGTCACGAACACTTCATCCGCAATATACATTTCATCGCGCGTAAAACGTTCTTCCGTCACGGGAACGCCCTGCTCCATTGCCAGGTCGATCACTGAATTGCGGGTAATCCCTTCGAGAATGGAGGTCAACGGAGTAGTCTTTATGCGGCCCTTTCGAACGATGAAAATGTTTTCACCTGTCCCTTCCGAGACATAACCCTCCGGGTCCAACAGAATTGCTTCATCGTAGCCGTCCGCTTTGGCCTCACGCTTGGCCAAAATCGAATTCACGTAGTAACCGGAAATTTTGCCTCTCGTCATCGACACGTTGACGTGATGCCTTGTAAACGACGACACGCGAGCCCGCATCCCGTTCGCCAGGGCATCCTCTCCGAGATAGGCTCCCCACTTCCATGCCGCGATTGCTAACTTGATCGGATTGTCGCCAGGATAGACACCCATTGCACCGTAACCGATGTAAACGAGCGGTCGGATGTAACAGGCCTCGAGCTTATTGACCCTGACGGTTTCCACAATGGCTTGCGCAACCTGCTTCCTCTCGTAGGGAATCTCCATCATGCCGATGTGGGCCGATTCGAAGAGCCGATCGACATGTTCCTGGAGGCGGAAAATCGCCGAGCCGGACTTCCCTTTGTAACAGCGAATTCCTTCGAACACAGCCAGCCCATAGTGCAGGGAATGGGTCAGCACGTGGACATTCGCGTCCGCCCAATCAACGAACGACCCGTCCATCCAGATTTTTCCTTGAGGTTCCATTACGAGGAATCGGACTATAGCAGCGGCCTGGAAGGAGCGTCAAGCAAAGGGCAGGAAACGAATGTGAAGTGCGGAGTGACCAATTCTACTGGAGCCCTTCACGGTGTGAACGTGCCTGTTGAGTGATCAAATCCGCAATTCGATGGGCAGCCCCGGGCGCATGGCCTTCTATCTTCAAGCCAAATTCGTATTGGTTGACCCATTGAACTGAAGCTCGAGTAATTTCAATCGGTGGCCCATGCTCGTCGACTATCACACGTACCGATAGCTCGGTACCTGGCTGCAGGGAATGATCTCCCAACACTCGCATCCCTGTGCGGGAGAGGTTCATGACCACACCTTTCCCGACGAAGGTTCCGCTCAAGTAATAGGAGCTATACCAGGTGGGGATTCGGCGATATGGCCGGACCACGAACTTTCTCGGGTGAACTTTTTTTGTCGTTGTCTTCATGGGGCTATCATAGCCCGGTCATCTCTTACGAAAACAGCCTACAAACGGGGGAGAAATCGCCCAAGTAGGTCTTTCCGCTTCCACCGGAAGCCAGGGTCTTTCCTTGACACATTTCAAATCACTGTGATAGAGAAGTATGTTCTGTTATGGAGGAAGTGACACATGTATGCAATCGTAGAAACAGGCGGCAAGCAATATAGGGTCGAAAATGGCACCCTCGTGCAAGTTGAAAGCCTTCCTGGCGAAGTCGGCGGTACAGTTGAACTGAGTCAAGTTCGATTGGTCCATGGCGACAAGGGTGTCCTTGTGGGACAGCCCCTGGTCACAGGCGCGAAAGTGACCGCGGAGATCGTCGGACAAGGCCGGACTCGCTCCATCATGGTATTTAAGAAACAACGGCGGAAGAATTATCGGCGGACCAAGGGCCATCGCCAAGGGTTCACCAAACTCCGCATCACCGGCATCGAAACAGCGTAAGGAAGAACAGCCATGGCAACAAACAAAGGCGGCGGTTCATCGAGAAACGGTCGGGACAGCAATCCGCAATATCTTGGAGTCAAGGCATTCGGCGGTGAAACCGTCAAGGCTGGGGCGATCATCG